>CAZCKG010000293.1:0-3512 GCA_964498825.1 uncultured Methanosarcinales archaeon | reverse complement strand
CATTTAACTCAAAGATTACATTTAACTCAAAGATTACATTTAACTCAAAGATTACATTTAACTCAAAGATTACTTAGCTTAAAAATTAACCTCATTTTCACTGAATCCCGATTCACTCAATCCCATTTCGTTCAACTCCATTTCACGCCCTCTGGAAAAGGTATCAAAGAAAGGAATACCTGCCCCAACAAACCAGGTTTCAAGGAAACTTAAGAGATGATATTTCAGGAAAACGGAAAGAGGCACATTAATGAAGAGCAGGGTGCCGAAGAAAATCAGCAATTCTATAAGGATAAAAGGAATCAGAAACATCCAGCTCCAGGGATCCGATACCAGGGAAGAGAAGATGAAGTATAGGATTATATCTACGATAAGGTAAATCAGCCCCAAAACCAGCAAGACAACCAGGAAAAGCACAATTGCGATAATTGCTGTTACTATTCCGAGTACGATTCTGATAAACCAATAGAGAACCACTTCCTTCCAGCTTTTTTTGAAATTTGAAAATACAAGTCCGAAAGCTGCAAGAATTCCCGTGTTCCGATAAATGGAAATAGGAATTGCAAGGTTTAAAAATGAAGTTGTCGCAAGTCCAAGCAGAATCAGCACAATAATCGCACAAATAAACCAGATAATCCCGCCTGCAGAAGGATCGGATTCCTCAAGCACCGAGGGAAGAAGGGGCAGAAAAGCTATTACAGTGAGAATAATAAAGCCCAGAGCGAGAGCAAAATACACCATCAGAAGGTTGAAACCTTTCACCATAAACTCCTTTGAGTAAGCCCAGAATTTTACCTCGTTTCTTACCAGAGATTCCACAAAAACAAACTGCATAAGACTGGACACATACATAAAAAACAGGATTATAAGAATTAACAACGAGATTGCAGCAATCGTAAGCCAGTACTGGCCAAGAAAACTATCCGAAAAGTAAAGTTTCTCAACGGAAGTAGATAAACCATTAAAAAAATAATCAGGAAATAATCCGGAGCCTGAATGTATCAAGTTAGGAATAAACCCGGAATTACCCAGTATCCCGGAATTTAAGTGAATTCCCTCAAACTGTAATGGGTTGAGACCAAAAGGAAGTCCCGGTATTTTGGCAGGATCAATACTGGGAAAATTACCGAAATCCTCAGGATTCGTCTGATAGTTACTACCCGACCCTCCGTAGTTAGAACCAAAGCCGCCCATGAGTAGAATAATGATTGCGAGTTTTACCCATTTCCAGAAATCAAAAGGTTCAAAAAGAGCTTTTCTTGTCCTTGAAAGAGCTCTATCCACTGCATCTATTGCATACCAGCTCATAATAGAGAATTTTAGTCAGATATCAAATAAATAATTATCCTGAGAATATAGCTGAAACGTTACAGATAAACATAAAACATCTAAAGGTTGGAGTTCAGAGCTTGATATATTGCATATTTCTCTTCTGTCTCTTTTTTGCTCTTTTTTTGTCCCTTTTCTATTCCTTTTCTGCTCTTTACCGCCCCTTTTTACTGAATAAAGTAGTAATATTTCCCAAATGACGGACAGCTACGTGGAATACTAATTATACCTTCTACCCGGTCTGAAGTCAACTCCCTTCTTTCAAGGCAAATTTTTAGAATACAAGGTTAATTAAGCCTTTAAAAACTATTTTAAAAAATTTCATGTTAAATTTATGCCTTTCAAGTCAACTTTAAGCCTCTTTATCTTCCCTCTGGCTAGAATTGCGAGCTTGGGACAGTGCTTCAAAGCCGGAAATGACTTCAAACAGTTCTTCATCGATCCCGCTCTGACGCAAACGGTAATATGTTCCATTAAGCTCCTCCAGCAGTTCATCTATATTTTTATCTGCACGCTGCATTGCTGCCAAGCGGCTTGCGTTTTCGCTGGCAAGGGAATCGGCACAGGCCCGGAAAATTGAAACAAAAAGGTATTCACGGATGAGTGCCCGTAAAGTCACTGTAGTGTCACCCATTATGTCTGGCAGGAGATTCCTGGTAGGCCAGGGAAGTTTTGCCAGTTCACTTATCCAGACTTCATCCAGAGGCAGCAGTCTTTGACTTACGGGCTCGTACATAGTCTTCGATTTGGGCTGGTTGTAAAAGAGATAAAATTCAGCGGATTCGTCCTGGCTTTGAAGCTTCTCACTATCTACCAGAATCTGCCCTACAAGCGGGGTAATGGCCTTAATGGAATTGGGAACTGAAAAAAGTCCATTGAGTGACAGATCAGTATCTTCCAGGCGAGCATGAACGCGCTCACCAACAGCCCAGACCTGAGCCTTGCCAGGTAAATTTGCAAGCTTCCTGACCGCATAATCAGCAATAATGTCATTAAACTGGCCCACAAGTCCCTGGTCAGAGCCGAATACAACCGCTCCAATCACGTCTGCATTCTTCATTTTTTTCTGCTTTCCCACAGCTATTTTCGCTTCTTCACGAAAACAGACACCTAATCCCAGCTCCACAGTATGATAATAATCAGCTAACGCGCTAACCGCCTTCTCATACTGTCCGATACTTGAGGCTGCAAGAGCCTTCATAGTACGAACTACGGACTGAAGATCTTCCGCACTGCCGATCTTCTGGCGCAGACTCACAATATTCTCGGCCATTAATCCTCCTGATATCCAGAATTTTATTTGATTTCGGCATCAGTTTCTTGCTGGAATTCCGATTGGATTTCTGTTTTTCTTCTTGCTGAGATTCGGATTTGGTTTTAATTTTAGTTTTATTTTTAGTTTTAGTTTATTTTTGAGCTTCGCGCTTGAATTTAGCATTAGTTTTTTGTTTAGACTCTTATTTAGACTCAGATTCGGGCGTTTGCTGGAAAGATTTGAGAGTCTTGAAAGCTATCTGAAGAGTTTTTTCACGATCTTCGTTGCTTAACTTTTCATCTTTATAAATTCTATCACGTATCTCTTCAGGAATTTCTTCTGCCGCTTTGCGCAGAGTTTGCTCAGCATCCTTCATCCGGTCAAGGGGTACACTGTCAAAGAGTCGTTCAGTTAATGAAAGCAGTACGATGATTTGTTCGGGTACTGAAACAGGATCGAACTCTGACTGCTTGAGAAAGGCACGGATTCTTCTCCCGTGCTCTATAGTCTTACGGGTACTTTCATCCAGCCTGGCGCCGAATCTTGAAAAAGTTTCGAGTTCTTCAAACTGTGAGTAAGCAAGTTTTATATCTCCTGCAACTGCTCGATAAGCCGCCAGCTGAGCTTTGCCGCCTACTCGCGAAACTGACTTGCCGACATCGACTGCAGGCAGTATACCCAGTTCGAAAAGTGACGGTGAGAGATAGATCTGCCCATCCGTAATAGAAATCAGGTTTGTTGGAATATAAGCGGAAATATTCTGCGCTTCGGTTTCGATGATTGGGAGAGCTGTGAGTGAGCCGTCTCCAAGTTCTTTTCTCAGGTGTGTAGCGCGTTCCAGCAGCCTTGAGTGAATATAGAATATGTCCCCAGGATACGCTTCACGGCCCGGAGGACGGCGCAGCAGCAGAGAAAGTTCGCGATAAGC
>CAZCKG010000292.1:0-3513 GCA_964498825.1 uncultured Methanosarcinales archaeon | reverse complement strand
CATGAAGAACTGGACCCACACATCTGGACATCTCCTGCAAATTCAAAAATAATGGTTGAAAATATTTATAAAGGACTTGTGGAAATCGATCCTGGGAACGAAACTTACTATGCTCAGAACAGGGATGCTTACCTGAAAGAACTGGACGCTCTGGATTCAAGGATACGGGAAAAGCTCGAAGGGAAAAAGGAAAGAAGCTTCATGGTTTATCATCCCTCGTGGGGCTATTTTGCAGCTGACTATAATCTTACCATGATTCCGGTTGAAATTGAAGGAAAAGAGCCAAGTGCTCAGGACCTGGCTGAACTAGTAGATCTTGCAAAAGAAAAACATGTTAAAGTAATTTTTGTCCAGGCCCAGTTCAATACCCGGAGTGCTGAATCTATAGCTGATGAGATCGGCGGTGAGGTCATAGCAGTTGATCCTCTTGCAAAGAACTATATTTCAAATATGGATAACGTATCCGATATTTTTGCCAAGAATCTTGTGTAAAATTAATGTTTGGGGTCTATATCTAAATATAAAAACAACATAATTCGGGGTAAAATAAAAACGCTAGTTTGAAGGGAAGGTAATGGAGAAGGTTATAGAGCTAGAGGATGTCTGGGTTCGCTATGGAAACCAGATAATCCTTGAAGCCGTGAATCTTGATTTAAAAGAGCCCAATGGGCTGCTCGGAATTATTGGACCTAACGGTGGAGGAAAAACCACATTTCTCAAAGTTCTACTTGGGCTTTTGAAGCCTTATAGGGGTAGTGTGAAGCTCTTTGGGAAATCTCCAGAAAAAAGTAGGGATCTTGTGGGATATGTTCCCCAGTACAGAGGTTTTGATTTTGATTTTCCTATCAGTGTCTGGGAAGTGGTTTTGACAGGCAGGATAAGCCATACTGGTTTTCTGAAAGGATATGGAGAGGAAGACAAAAAAGCGGCTGAAGAGGCTCTGAAAACTGTGGAGATGTTCCAGTATAAGGACCGACAAATTGGTCAGTTATCTGGTGGGCAGCGTCAGAGAGTCTTTATTGCCCGAGCTCTTGCCACAAATCCCAAACTTTTACTTCTAGATGAACCGAATTCCGGGCTTGATCCTCACATGCAGGATGAACTTTATCGCCTTCTGGACAGGCTCAAGCAGAAAATGGCAGTTATCATGGTTACCCATGACCTTAGTGCAGTCTCTGTTTATGTCGACAGGATAGCCTGCCTGAATCGTACTCTTCATTATCATAACTCTAGGGAAATTCCTGTTGAGGATCTGGAAGCTACCTACCAGTGTCCTATCGAATTAATTGCTCATGGAGTGCCGCACAGGGTACTGGAAATGCACAAGAGGAGTCCCTGAAGATCAGGATTTGTTCAAATAAACTGACGGAGAAATAAAATGTTTGATCTTTTGCATTATAGCTTTATCCAGAACGCCCTTGCTGCCGCAATCCTTGCAAGTATAGCCTGCGGGATAATAGGCGTCTATGTTGTCGTCAAAAAAATTGTCTCAATCACCGGTGGGATAGCCCATGCCTCTTTTGGAGGTGTCGGCTTTGGTTATTTCCTTGGTATCAATCCTATGCTTGGAGTTCTTCCTTTCAGCCTGATTTCAGCTTTAGTAATGGGGACAGTGGGCAGGAAATCTAAAATTCCAGAGGATAGTGCAATAGGTATACTCTGGTCTCTTGGAATGGCTATTGGGGTCATTTTCGTTTATCTGACTCCCGGGTACGCACCTGATCTTATGACCTATCTTTTTGGGAATATATTGACTGTTCCTCGTTTTGATATTTATCTGATGTTGGCTCTTGACATAGTTATTGTAGGTTCGGTTTATTTGCTCTATAAAGAATTCCTTGCTCTCTGTTTTGACGAAGAGTTTACAACTGTTCAGGGCCTCCCTGCCGAGAAACTTTACCTTTTCCTCCTGTGTATTATTGCCCTGACAATTGTAGTCCTTATTAAAGTTGTAGGCATCATTCTGGTTATTGCTCTTCTTACGATTCCTGCCTGTCTGAGCCGCAAATTTACACACAATCTGAAGCAGATGATGTTAATTTCTATAGCCTTCGGAACTGTGATCAGTATCGCTGGAATAGGCCTTTCATATGTTCTGGATGTTCCATCTGGTGCAACAATCATTCTTGTGTTAAGCTTTGTTTATGGGTTTGCGTCCGTAGGGATGGAAATGCTTGAAGGTAGAAAAGTTTCTGGGAACTTAAAAGAATTAGGAAATTTAAAGGAGTAATGGAATTTAAAAGATTCCGGAATTCTATTTTTTTAACTAATCTCTGGAGTCATTATTTTTATTATGCACATATCTTTTCCGTGCTAATTTCTAGCGGATTCGAGAATCAATAGCTATCAGGACTTAATTATATAATGTTACAGGCTCAGGTATATATTCTAGTACCTGTAGTATATTATCTATTTAAATGGGGATTTTTTGAACGCAGGGTAAAAATTCTCATATAATTATATTTATATTGTTTTATTAAGACATAATTTTATATATAGTGAGATGCAAGAGCCTAAGAGTTTAATCAAATTTATTTTATAGAACTCCAGGATTAAGACTTCAAAGCTGGATTCATAATGGAAAAACGGAGTAGAGCATTGAAACTTATGCTACAACCGCTTCGAGTGGGGAAGCGATGGACGCAATAATAGTAAGCTCAATTGACATACTTACTTACAGCCACCCTATCAAAGAAAGTAAGCATGTAAGAAAGCCATATCATATCAAATGATTGAATCCGTATATAATGCGGAAACCACCAGCCATTAACTAAAAACAAACCGCCTTACCAGGGTGATAAAATGGACCATGATACAACCCGGGATCAGAATATAGAGGAAAATGAAACCTTCGATGGAGAATGCCTCGGTCTTCCGGATATCCCTCTTCCGGAAACAGATAACGTTTTATACTCAATTCTGAACTCTTTAAACCAGAACATCGCAGACTTTTATACGTTTGTGAAATTCAACAGTTATCTATCTGAGGACCACCTGAATGTTGAACTCCTTAAGAGGAGTATGGGCATTCACAGGGACTTTACAGCTCTGTTCCTGCACACCAAAGAAGAACTGGTATTCACCTACCCCGAATTTATAGAGAAAACTGAAAAAGTATTGTTCAAAGGGGACGTTGGTACCAGCTGTATGAAATACACCCACAAACTGTGCAGAGTAATAAGTGACTACAAAATAGCCCTGCACAGAGAAGGGTATTTGCCAGACCTGAGGAGACAGTTGCCGCTGGTTGAAATGTAATAATCTTAGGCAACTCATTTTTATAAAATTCTTTTTTTAAAAAAGCAAATTTCAGCTCAGTTTCCATAAACATCAGGCTTTAAGTTTAACGAAAGAAGAATAATTTCTCTTCTATTTTGAAGTCCACTCTTTTCATAATTTTCAGTACTTCCGGAATCATATATTTTATTTTCAATACATCCGTAATCTTATATTTATGAAAAGTTATTTGGCATGCAAGGCATCTGTGAAAAAAACGGTGTCTTGAAAAACGGT
>CAZCKG010000291.1:0-3537 GCA_964498825.1 uncultured Methanosarcinales archaeon | reverse complement strand
TGTTATTACCTCAGCGCCTGGCACTCTCCCCACTGTGAGACGCTTGCAATTTAACCTTGAACCACTAAACACGAATTCCCGTTAAGAACTTATATGATAATTATTATGGCATTTTTATTTAAATATTCGTAGCTTGTCTGGCGAATTGTCAGTCATCTAGACCGACAAATTTATTGTGAAAAGTCAAAGTGTGATTTGTAAAATAGTAGTTAGAATATAGAGTACGTTTGGCACTGTGTTTCAAAATATGAAAAGAATGCAACATGCAGAATACTCTCGGGAATTTCAGATAATTAATTAAAAAGAAAGTTAACAGTTTTTATCCTCACAAGGACGGGAAGGATATCTGGTCAATTGTGATCGTTGCAGGTACGTTCGAGTCGAAATTGGAATTTGTATGAAGACGTGCAGTTCTACAGGATCAGTAAAGCTATGCCTTAAAATTGACCATAGTTCCTAAATATATTAATTTTTTTCTATTTATAGAGAAGGTTAAAATATTAACAATTATATTTACATATATTTTATAATAGCCTCCATCATGTAAACACAAATGATGTTTACTTTCAAATTTCTTCTTATCTGTAGGTATCCAGGGGTGTTCAGGATAGATATTAGCAAAAAAGTCCTTATAATAACTCTGTTGATTTTTACTGCTCTTTCCACTGCATTTATCTTCACTCACAGTATGCAGCTTTCCACTTTTTTAGAACTTGAGCAGACTACTACCCTGGAAAATGTAGAAAGAGTGCAAAATGCAATCTCAACAGAACAGGGTTATCTTGATTACCTGGTTGCTGATTGGGCGTGCTGGAATGAGACTTACAGGTTTGTTCAGGATGGGAATCAAGAATTTATAGACGAGACTATTGATAACGAGACTCTTGAAGGGCTCAAACTTGATGTGATGATTTTTGTAAACAATTCCGGGACCGTAGTATATGCTAAATCGGCAGATTCTGAGACTGGTGAAGAAAACCAAGTCTCAAATAGTCTTCTTAAACTTATTGAGAATAAAACTCTTACCGTGAAATCAGAAAATGAGTCTATTAGAGGTTTTGCTTTACTTGATGAAGGTCCAATGTATGTTTCCTGTTATCCTCTTCTTATGACGAATGGACAGGGACCTATGAAGGGTACACTGATCTTCGGAAGATATTTTGATAACTCCCTTATTGACTCCTTAGAAAAATCCACGCGATCTTCTCTTTTGATGTACAGGGTAGATAAGAATATGCCTTCAGACTTTAAGATAAAACTTAACAATTTACCCATATCTCCTTTCGGGACTATTATTGAACCCCTTAGCGAAGATAGAGTGGCAGGCTATTTTGAATTAGAGGATACTTCAGGCAAACCCGCTCTTGTCATAAGAGCTGATTTCCCACGAGACCTCTATAAACATGGTGAAAAAACTCTGAATCACATGTATCTTTTTCTTTTATTAACGGGGGTTGTGATGGGTGTCGGCGTTAAATTTGCGCTTGACAGATTATTCATCTCAAAACTGATTGAAATCGACAATTTTGTTACAAAGGTAAGGTCGGAAAAAGATCTGTCCAAAAGATTAATTGTTAAAGGTAGCGATGAACTTTACCGTTTATCAAGGGAAATAAACGGAATGTTAAATGAGATTAATTTAATGGAACAGGAGTTAAAAACACAGGAGCAAGAAAAGAAAGTCCTGCTTGATACACTTGAAGATAAGGTTGTTTTCATAAACCCCGAATTTAAATTAATATGGGCAAACAAGGCCGCTCTCGAATATATGAAATTAAGCCTCAAAGAGGCAGTGAACGTGTGCGTAAAATCAATTCCGTGTATAAGTGGTCATTTTTCTGATGAGCGGCAGATAGAGCAAATCTTTGCAGCAGGAAATAAAAGATCGTGGGAATTTACTTCAAAAGATGACAAAATCAATTTTGTGCAGATAATCCCTGTAACTGAAGAAGATGGAAAGATTATAGGTACTATGGTGGCCTGTAAAGATATTACGGAAAGAAGGGTAACAGAAAAACTTCGTCAGGAAAAGGAAGTTGCAGAAATTGCAAACAGGACAAAAAGCGAGTTCCTGGCAAATATGAGCCATGAATTGAGAACTCCGCTTAACTCAATAATAGGATTCTCTGACATGTTGTGTGATCAGGCATATGGAAAGCTTACTGAAAAACAATTAAGAGCCGTGGGGAATATCTCAAAAAGCGGGAAGCATCTACTGTGCCTTATCAATGAAATTCTGGATCTTTCTAAAGTAGAAGCCGGAAAACTTGAGCTTGACTATAAAGACTTTGAACTTGCTAGCAAGCTTAGATCAATACAAAATTTGCTGTCTCCAATAACAGACCGTAAAAACATCAAAATTGAAATAGACACTGATAGCGAGCTTAAAATAGTTCGTGCGGATGAATCAAGATTTGCTCAGATTTTGTACAACCTCGTAAGTAATGCGATTAAGTTCTCTTATGAAAACAGTATTGTAAGGGTAAAGGCAAGAAAAAAAGGCGACATGGTGGAAATAACAGTTAAAGATACAGGTGTGGGCATTAAACCTGAAGATCAAAATAAGTTGTTCAAACCCTTCAGCCAAGTAGATTCATTTTCCACCAAAAAATACCAGGGCACAGGGCTCGGTCTATCTTTAGTTAAGCAGATCGCGCACCTGCATGGAGGATATGTCTGGTTGACGAGTAAACCTGGAGAGGGAAGCACTTTTGCATTCGCAATCCCAATTAATGGGGATAAAGATAAAGGTAAAAAGGGAGATTAAAAGCATCTTCAACAGCTCAAGTTATTAAAATAGACTGAGAGAAAGCTAGAAAACTGGTGGAAGTGAAGGTAGTCCTGGTGGTCTCACTGAGATTTTGAGCGATTATCTCAAATGTCCTAGCATATGAAAAATCACCTTCCCATCATAGCCCTGTAAGCGGGTATTCCTTTAAGTGCTATAAATTCGAAAAGTATGGATTTTTTGTGGGAGGCTGTGGATACAACTGACTTCTCCACTTTGGATATCACGTTTCCCGTGACAATCAGTTGCACCATAAGAGCGAGACTGCACCATCATGAAACAAAACGTGATAAGCAGGAATTCAGAATGTTTGTTATTCAACAGACTTTTGCAACTATGTTTATCTGAGGCGAATTTATTACTGTGGATGGCACTCCATGTAGAGTGATAGATTACTTCTATGGCACTATTGATGCTGATAACTATCTGCTGGTCGATACCAACCTGACTGGTGACACCAAAAGATGCCGATAACTTCAAAAAAGTGCCGGAGTTCTGGTGGATGAGTACAACAGGTTTGAGGTTCTTCCAGATCTGAATGTTAACAGCAACCTGATATTGCCTGAGAACGTAGCAGACTTTGGCGGATTGACAATGGCTTACCACGCCTACAAGCTCTCATCTAAAGGAGATCTGGAGCCGATTGATGGATTCACTGGAGATCAGAGATTTGTCTTAAGCTTTACCCAGATATGGTGGGAATCGCAAACTAGTGAATTTCTGAGGACACAAACACTAACCGATACCCA
>CAZCKG010000290.1:0-3539 GCA_964498825.1 uncultured Methanosarcinales archaeon | reverse complement strand
GAATTTTATTTATTATTTTAATTTAGAATCACCTTTTTTCAAATCCTCTGAAATCCCCATTTTTTCCTCAAACCATCTGCAGTACTTATCAGGGCACTGTTCTTCAGGGCATCCATGGATATATCGCAGGACGTCGTTGACTTTTGCACTTGCCATCGATACTGAAGTATCCGCACTTCCATAATAAATGCGGATTTCATCTTTTACGAGAACCCATCCGCAGGGGAAAACAACATCATTAACGTCCCCACTGCGCTCATACATCTCACGAGGTCCGAAAATCCAGCCCTCTGACCTGTGAAGTACTTTTCTGGGATCATCGGGATCAAGGAGAGCCATTCCAAGCCGATAACTTGCTTTAGATGTTGTCTGGCGTACTCCGTGGTACATAATCAGCCATCCGTCAGATACACGGAGGGGTTGCGGGGATAGACCTATCTTTCGGGCATCCCACCATCCTCCTTCCCTTGCATACAGAAGAACCTCATGTTCTCCCCAATACTTCATATCAGGGGAGAAGGATATCCAGATATTTGCCTTTACACCCGCCATACCGGATACAGGTCTATGAAGCATTGCCCATCTGCCATTGAATCTTACAGGAAAGATAGCAGAATCTTTATTTTCAGGCGGCATGGTGGTCCCTATTCTTTCAAAATTCCGGAAATCTTCTGTAAAGGCAAGAGACGTTAAAGGACCGGAGTCCGAAAAAGCCGTATACGCTACAGCCCATTTTTTCATTTCATCTATGTAAGTTATACGTGGGTCTTCAATGCCGTATATCTCTTCAGGATAGTTTACAGGGTCCGGAAAAAACGTTGGTTCACTGTCAATCTCCCAGCCGTCGATTCCATTCTTACTTTTAGCTATAGTAAAGTGAGAAAATCCTCGATGATCTTCAACCCGTACCAGCAATAAAGTTGTGTCATTGACTATAGTTGCTGCAGGATTGAACACTGAGTTAGCCTGGTAGGGCCAATCTTCCACTGTAAGTATAGGGTTTTTCTTACATCTGAGGAACAGCTCTCCATGATCTTTCCACATCATTTTATTTCCTCACTCCTCCCAATTTGAAGAGAGCAGGCTCTTCTTCTTCTAGAACTCCGTCATTTACAACACTGTTATTTACAACGCTCTCATTTACTCTGGACTGGAATGCCGTATTGACGGTTGCATCCGTGCAGTTCTTTAAAGAGCCCAATGCCATCAAGAAGCAAATTACGGACTCTGCTCCCTGGTTGCAATTTATCCCGTCGGGGTTGAGCCCGTCATAAACTGCACCTGTTGAGTAATCATACATAGGAGCCTTTAAGCGATTTCTTCCGAGGAAGTATTCAAAAGAGTACTTTGCAAGTTCCAGGTATTTTCTGTCCCTGACAATTTCATAAGCTGAAACATAAGCTTGAGTCAGGTAACCTGCTTCTATTGGCTGCTGATCAAATATGGGTTTTTCTCCGGAGTAGGAATACCAGCCATGATTTCCAACTATGTCAAAAAAGTCCCCGTTCCATTGAATCTCAGTTAGGAACTCCAGAGTAGAAAGACCTATTTTTCTGTAGACTCTGTCTTTTGTGTAATTGTATGCCAGCAAAAGGGCTTCACTTAATTTTGCATTGCTGTAGGTAATTGTGGGTTCAAACCAGTTCCAGTCTTCTTTATGATTAGCTTCGTAGAGGTTGACCAGAGCATTTGCGTGGTTGACGAAAACGGATTCAAAGGTATCCCTGTCTACAAGAGAATCTATGGATTTGACAGCATCCCTGCGGGAAATGAAAATAGATTCAAATTCGTTTATATTCACACCTGCTTTGAGTATCTCATACAAACCGCACATTGTATAAGCTCTCGCCCTTGGGTAGCTTATTTTTTCCATTTCGCGTTCGGACCTGCTGAGAAGAGTATGTGCAAGTGTACGTATGTTTTTTGAAAGGTAAGGACAGCTTACTACATTTCCGAGCCCGTAGACAGCACGACCGAGAGTGTCTTCACTTCCTTTCTCATCCAGAAATTCCCGTTTATAACTCATAAAGTTATGAAAATGTCCCGTATCAGTCTGGGCATGTTCAAGAAAGCTCATGTATGTAGTAATTAACCTCCATTGCTCGTCGGCTTTCTTCTGACTGTCTATCAGCTGTGTTAATGCAACAAGAGCTCTCCCGACATCATCGGTACTGTACCCGTAATGTCGAGCAGGTACGCCAAGATTGGTATGCTGGATAACTCCTACATCATCGGTCAATAACTTAAGATAATCAAGTTTAACTTCAGGCAGTTGGTTTGGAAGGAAATTAAACCTGTTTTGTATTCCTGGATAAGCATTGTAATGCTTTAGAGCCTTGCTGAAAACCTTATTATATTCTTTGCCTACATTTTTCCAGGTCATTTTTCTGCCGAAATCGTATGCCTTTCTGCGCATTTTATCACATTCTTCTGGATTTTCAGTTAAGTATAATAGAGAATTCTTGAAGCCTTCCATGTCTCCGAAATCTACAAGCAATCCTCGATTATCGGAAAGCATTTCCTGAGCGTACCAGTAAGGAGTTGATACTATTGCTTTTCCCATTCCTATGGCATAGGTAAGAGCTCCGCTAACTATCTGTTCCCTGGAAAGATAGGGAGATGCGTAAATATCACTTGCTAGGATATAATTACAGAGTTCTTCTTTTTCGACAAATTTGTCATGGAATACTACATTGTTCTCAAGTCCGAGTTCAGACACCTTGTTCTGAAGATATTGCCTGTAAGTTTCTCCGAAATTCTTTTTTATTATAGGATGTGTGGCACCGAGTATAATGTAGAGAAGATCAGGATATTTATCTACAACATCAGGAAGAGCTTCGAGAATGTTTTCTATACCTTTATTTTGATTTAACAGGCCAAAAGTAAGGATAATCGGAGACCCCTTAAGGTTCAATCTTTTTCTGTATCTCTCACAGTTATTAAACGGATAGTCAGGCATTCCATGAAATATGAGTTCTATTTTTCCTTCAGGTGCTTTGTAAATGTCTTTTAACATATCAACTGCAGTCTGACTCATCACGACCAGTTTTTCGGAATATTGGATGAGCTTTTCAATAGACACCCTGTATTCTGGTTCAGGATCCCTGATCACAGTATGCATTGTGCTCACTACAGGTTTGTTTATTCCTGATAGAGTTGCAAAAATGTAATCTCCGGCATTCCCCCAAAAAATGCCGAATTCATGTTGAAGACATACAATGTCTGCATCGGACTGATTTATAAAATCTGCAGCCCGGTAGTAATCCTCGATTTTATCTCTCTCGATTTGAAAAACGACTTCTTCTGGATAATCATAAGTTTCAGAAGGATCATTCAAAGCAATAACTTCACAATTAAGGTTATTTTCTTCCCCAAAAATCGAATGCAAAAGATCAGAAGTGAATGTGGCAATTCCACATTCTTTTGGAACATAGGTTCCTATAAACAAAACTTTCAGCTGTTGATTCAATTGATACCCCCAATAACGGTAGCTGACTTCCACTCCCCGTTTTTATTTAGTTTTATAAAGTTCCCGAATT
>CAZCKG010000289.1:0-3539 GCA_964498825.1 uncultured Methanosarcinales archaeon | reverse complement strand
GGAAAGCTGTCAGCTGTCTCATTCATTTCCAGAAATATAACAGAGAGAAAAGAGGCAGAAGAAAAAATTAAAGAAAGTGAGGAAAAGTATCGCAATATAGTAGAAACGGCTAATGAAGGCATATCTCTAGTCAACCATGAAGGTATAATTACTTATGTTAACAAAAAAATGACAGATATGCTACAATATTCTGTAGAAGAGATCATTGGTAGAAATAATCGGGATTTTGTAGAAAAAATAGATGAATCTATAGTCACTAAGATTTTAGAAAAAAGACGTACAGGTATCGCCGAGCATTTTGAAATTAAACTGATACGTAAAGATGGGTCTCCCTTATGGGTATTTATAAACTCCAAACCTATTTTTGATAGTAATGGCAAATTTATGGGTTCTCTTGGAATGTTTACTGACATCACCGAACGCAAAAAAGCTGAAGAAGCTCTAAGGAATTTTGAGCTTGCCCGAAAGAGGGAAATTCACCATAGAATTAAGAATAACCTTCAAGTGATCTCCTCTCTTCTGGATCTCCAGGCTGAGTTGTTTAAAGGCAGAAAGGATATTTTGGATTCAGAAGTATTGGAAGCTTTCAAACAAAGCATGGACAGAGTTCTTTCTATTGCTCTTATACATGAGGAATTGTATAAAGGTAAAAATATCGATTTACTTAACTTCTCTCAATATATAAAAGAATTAGCTGAGAACCTAATCCTAACATACATGCTTGAAAACGATATTAGTTTTAAATTAGAGCTGGAAGAGAAAATTTTCTTAGATATGGATACTGCCATTCCACTAGGGGTAATTATCAATGAACTTATTACAAACTCCTTTAAATATGCATTTTCCGGAAGGGATAAAGGGGAAATAAGAATTAAACTTCACAAAGAGGAAAACGAAGAAAGCAAGAGCGAGAAATTTGCGAGTACTGATTATGCTCTATCCATCTCAGACAACGGCATCGGTATACCCGAAGACCTTAAAATTAACGACTTGGATAGTCTGGGGCTCCAGCTTGTGACTTCTCTTGTCGACCAGTTAGATGGAGAACTTCAACTGAAAAGGAGCAATGGGACAGAATTCATTATAAAGTTCAATGTAAAAGAAAAGGATAATCAGGTATCAGAACCAGTCTCCCAACTGCAATTAGTTGATAATGAGTAATCCATTTATATTCGATTAAGAGATTAAAAGCCTATCCGAAAAGTCAAAAACAGTGTATTTGCAGTTAGAATCGATTCATATCCTTTTACCCGTTTCTTTTACTCCCAGAGATTTCTATTTTTATCAATAAAAGCGCGCTGAATCTCTATCTTCGAAGCTGTGTAAATAAGAGCTGCAGGGTGATAGAGTTTCAGGATTGTTCTTCCTTCGTGTTCTACAGGAACTCCCCATTCCAGTTTTTTTCCAGGACAGTAGGATCTTTCAGCTGTATTGCCAAGGAGAATTATTATTCTCGGGTTTAGCAGGGTTATCTGGGCAAGAAGAAAAGGTTTGCAGCATTCAATCTCATCTATTTTGGGTTTCCTGTTTTCCGGAGGATGACATTTTACAGTATTAGTCACCATCCAATCCTCATCGGAAAGTCCCATATATTCGATCATTTTGTCCAGCTGTTTTCCTGCCCTCCCATAGAAAGGAATTCCGGACTTGTTTTCGCTTTCACCAGGCGCCTCTCCTATAAAGAACACTTTTGGATTACAGGATCCCTTTCCTATTACTCTTTTGATTGCACTTTTATGGAGCTGACATCGCGTACAGGCTACTACTTCCCTTGCGACAGTCTCATATCCGGCTTCCACCATTGTTCTGACTCTCTCTTCAAATTCTCCGCGCTTCTCTTTTTCATATGTCATCGCTTTCTACCTCCTTTAATATTTTTTCCTGATGGCACGTCTTTTTTCTCAGATTAAGGGGTTGAAGTGTTAGTCATTTTCTTAGATATTTCCCTATAAAAATCACAATCCATCAAATGAGGCTTAATAAAACAAACTTATTTAAGGAAAAAATTCCATGACAAAATAATCATTATTTATTTAAAGAAAAAATTATCCAAGATGTTATCATCCAACTAATATTCATCAATCTATATATAAATTATTCACAAAGGTGTGCTGAGGGTACATGACTTCTAGAAATTTTCTTACGATCGATGATTTTGACACAGATGGAAAGACAATTCTTGTAAGAGTTGATCTGAACTCTCCTATGGATCCCCAGGGCAACATTCTGGACGATATGCGTATCCGGAGCCATATTGCCACTTTAAAGGATCTGGAGAATTCTAAAGTCGTTTTACTTGCGCACCAGAGCAGGCCGGGGAAAAAAGATTTCACAACAATGAAACCTCACGCCCACCTGATGTCCAAACACCTGGGCAGACAGGTCCGTTATGTGGATGATATCTTCGGAACCTATGCAAAGACCCAGATCGCCTCTATGGAAAACGGGGATGTCATTTTGCTTGAAAATGTGAGGTTCTATTCTGAAGAAAGCCTGGAAAGGCCAGCGGAAGAACAAGCAAGGACTTTCCCGGTCAAGAAGCTTGAGCCTTTTGTAGATATTTTCCTTAACGATGCCTTTGCCGTGTCTCACAGATCTCACCTTTCCGTGGTAGGCTTTACTGAAGCTTTACCTTCAGGAGCCGGGAGAGTAATGGAAAAAGAGATTGTATCTCTTGACAGAGGAGTCAAAGGCGGAGAAAGCCCGACGATTTTCGTACTCGGAGGGGCAAAGGTGGATGATTCGCTTAGAGTGTCGGAAAACGTCCTTGCAAACGGAGGGGCTGACAGGGTACTTCTGACAGGAGTGGTTGCAAACGTGGCTCTTGCAGCATCCGGAGTAGACATCGGAAAAGCCAATATGGATTTCATTAAATCCCAGGGTTACGAAAACCAGATTGAAAAGGCAAAAAGTATACTCGAGAGATTTAATGGGAAAGTTGGCCTTCCAAAGGACGTAGCCTTAAACGATAGTAAGAAGCGGGTTGAAGTGCAGGTCTCGGAACTCAATTCGAATTCTCTTCCTATAAATGATATCGGGCTTGAAACCATAGTAGACTTCACCAATGAAATCGCAAATGCAAAGACTGTTATCTTAAACGGCCCTGCAGGTGTTTCCGAGATTGCTGATTTTGCCCTGGGGACCCACGAAATAATAAAAGCTGCGATTAAATCTGATTTTTCGATTATTGGCGGTGGGCACATCTCGGCAGAAGTTTCCCATCTGGGTCTTGAACACCGTTTTTCCCACATCAGCACAGGTGGCGGAGCATGCATTGATTATCTTGCCGGGGTAAAACTTCCAGGTGTAGAGGCTCTAAAGGCTGCAGCTAAAAAATATCAGGAAGCTAAAAAATTATAAGATTTAAGGTTCCTGAAATAAGGGTTGTAATTCCTGAAATCCTACTTACAGTAAATTGTCATATTCGGCAGTCCTTTCCTGCCGATTATCTATTTTGCAAAAAATAACTTTCAGTTTGTCTATTTTTTGAATCTAATATTCGGTCCCTTAGTAATTTCCTGTTTCCCACTCATTTTTTT
>CAZCKG010000288.1:0-3546 GCA_964498825.1 uncultured Methanosarcinales archaeon | reverse complement strand
TTTTGATACTGGTAGCCCTGTGTGCAACTGCATCTGCCCAGGCTTCAAATTCTACAGGCAACCGCATCTGGGACGAAAATGCAAGCCAGAGCCTTAATTACACGTGGACGCCTCAGACTTATTCGGGCTTTTACTATGACCTGGACACAGGAGAGGGCTCCGAGAACCTGACAGTCAAGCTGACTTCAGGGAGCCGGGCAATTGAAGAAAAAAATCTTCAGTACGAAACAAAGCCCATACAGACCGCTTTTGAACGCAGTGAATGGGGTTCTTATCAGGTCATAGGGTTTATGGCAGAGCGTTATTTCGCAGGATACACGGCAAATTCAAGTTTTATAAAGAATAATATCAGCGTTATTTCTGATGGAAAACTTTCGAAAGTGCTGATTGACAGCGACGACAAAAAGTCCCTTTATACGGGTTCTTCTCTAGTTCTTGAAGACGGATATTCCCTGAACATTGTTGAAGTTGATGTTAACGGAGATAAGGTATGGGTACAGCTTGAAAAAGATGGAAAGGAAGTGGACGATGCTTTCCTGTCCTCCAATAAAGACTATGTCTATGAAACTGACCTTGGAGGAGTAGAGAATGTCCCCATAATTGCAGTCCATTTCTCAGAAGTGTTCAGTGGTACGGAATCAAGTGCTGTTTTTGTGCAGGGAATTTTCCAGATTTCGGATAAATATGTCGAAATTGAAAACGGAGATAAATTTGGAGCAATGGAAATAAGTTCCGTTTCAAGCTCAGGCATTAAAATGAGAAACAGCGATTCTATCTCCCTGGACAAAGGCGACACAATCGATATTATGGGCAAACTTGGTTTTGTTGTAGCTGATGCCGATGATCTTCGCTTTGCCCCCATAGTCGAAACTTCCGAACCCGGAAAATACGAATTAAGGGGAACTGTCCACGACGAGAAGTTTAATACCACTACCTGGACACCTTTCAACTTTGAAGGTTTCTACTACAACATCGACGACAATGTTTCAACCGAAAGTCTTTCCATCGTAAAGCTTAGCGGAAGGACTATTGACGAAGATAATCTTGTCTACTCTACAAAACCCGCACTTGTACAATTCAAACAGGAAGGCTGGGGAAGCTATCAGGTACTTGGTTTCATGGCAGAGAAGTATTTCGCAGGCTATCCGGCTAATACTTTTGGAAATTCAAAAAGTGTGAGTGTGCTTTCGGACAATGTACTTTCCAAGGTTCTTATTGACGATGACGATAAAAAGTCTATGTATACAGGCTCCTCTCTAGCCCTTGAAAACGGCTATTCCCTTAAGGCTGCGGAAGTTGATGTTAACGGAGAAAAGATTCTTTTTGAACTTTATAAGGATGGAAATAAACTGGATTCGGAAATAATTTCCCAGAACGGGGATTATATCTACAAAGCCAATATCGGAGGAGCAGAAGATGTCCCAATGATTGCAGTCCATGTGAGTACTGTTTTCAGTGGTACGGAATCAAGTGCCGTTTTTGTAGAGGGAATTTTCCAGATCTCGGATGATTATATGGAACTTTCTCAGGGTGATTCCTTTGGAGAAATGGAAATAAGCACAATTTCCAGCTCAGGGATCACAATGAAAAATAAGGATTCTATCTCGCTTTCAGAAGGCGATGTAATTGACCTGATGGGAAATGTCAAGTTTAAGGTAGCTGATTCTTCAGTTCTGCGCTTCTATCCCTTTGTTGAGGTCGAGACCAGCACGGGAGACCAGCTTGAAATTTCAGTGCCCGATGTGCTTGTAGCAGGAAAACAGGCTGAAATCCTGGTCACGGCAAGAAATGTTTCAGTCGGAGGCGTTGAAGTCTTCGCAGGAAACGAAAGCATAGGTACTACTGGTGACAGTGGAAATCTTACCTATACACCTGCAAAGGAAGGTAAACTCACTCTATCTGCAAACAAGGCAGGTTATGTCTCAGGAAATAAGAGTGTGGATGTTGTCGGAGAGGGTGTCCTCAAACTTCTGCTTTCAGTCTCTCCCGAAGCTGTTAAAGAGGGAGATCAGATAACCATAAAGGTTACGGATTCCGTGGAAAAGAAGACAGTTGCCGGAGCAGATGTCTATTTCGGTGGAAAGAAGCTTGACAAACAAACAGGTACGGATGGAACTGTATCTTACTGGGCAACTTCACCCGGAACCTACACGGTGAATGCTACAAAAACAGGGTATGAGGAAGGAAAAACTGTAATTGAAGTAGCCGAAAAAATGGCGAAGTTTACATATTCTGATCTCAAGATACAGCCAGCTTCAGTTGAGGCAGGAAAAGCTGTCAATATCAGTGCAAATGTTAAAAACTCCGGAACCTCTGCAGGAGAAAGTAAAGTGGAACTTCTGGTTAACAACGAATCCGTTGAGTCCCAGAATGTAAGCCTGGGAGCAGGCGAGAGTAAGGAGATAGCATTCAGCCGCACCGAAGAAAAGGAAGGTACATATAATGTTACAGTAGGTGACCTGAAAGGAAGCTATGAAGTAACCAAAAAAGCTCCCTTCTTGAGCGGCATGGTAACTCTTGGAATACTCGCCACTGTATTCGTGTTGCTCAGAAAAAGAAGGAATTAATTGAAAGAAATTAATTAGAAAGAAAAGAAATTAATTGGAAAGAAAAGAAATTAATTAGAAAAAGAAAGGCTGATTGAACTTGGGGTTTTAAGCTATAAACCCCAAGTGTCGTTTCATCTAGATATCATTCAGTCTTTTCTTTGCTTGCAGGACCGGAAATCTCAACTGTTATTTTCGGTTCTCAAAATTTGGTCATAATTATTATGTGATTGATGTTTTCAGGATTCTTTTTTTCAGTGTAGAAATCCTAGGTGTTTCTGTATTAGTCGGTTGATATGATTCTAAATCCAAAACTGAAATCCTTTGTTTCTACTTTATTCTTTGAAGTGCTGAACTTGCTTCTTCTGCAACGTAAAAGAAGTAGCAGATGAATTCATATTGTTACCATAATATGTTACCATAATATGTAACCAGAATAAATTGAATTCAGAACAATCTTCCCTATCTGAAGAATGCTTTTCTTAACATAAGAAACTTCATAAAAATTCACATCTAAATATGAGTGCCTCCGCCAGCTTGTCTGGCGGCCCTGCAAAAAAATAGAAAAAAGGAAAAAGAAGTAGAAAGTTATCTTTTTACTCTGTCATTTTTCTGTCATTTTTAGATATTGGTTCCTTGAGGATGGGGAACCGGTTGTTTTTATTTGCGGGGTTATTTATATTCTTTTTTCTCTTTTTGGGATACCCGCTCTCCTGCGTCGAGCGTGACAAGAACGACGCAGTATGGCTAATATGGTTGCAATGGTAAAAATTCAGGAGTAAGAGTCAGACTTGCTTCTTTCAAAAATATCAACCATGTAAAGGCGGGCACCTAAAATTTATTCTCTTTTCTAATCGTATTTGATTTATTTGATTACATGATCACTTATCTGATTTGATCTGATAGGATTACAAGAAAACACCCTAAACGAAGTTACAGTATAGAATTGTGTATTTTCCTCAGAACTTCGTCAATATAAAATAATATAAATACAATCGTG
>CAZCKG010000287.1:0-3551 GCA_964498825.1 uncultured Methanosarcinales archaeon | reverse complement strand
AGAAATTATTATTTTCTTTTAAACTCGAAATTTATTTAGATTCTTGATCTGCAAACGCTACACATCCCTTCGAAAATGGTCTAATCTTTTATGATCAAGGATAATGATTACCTTAAAAAGGCAATGAGATCGATGAAGAAATCAAAAATCTCAAAAAATATAAAATAATTCGAAACTTAGAAAATTCTGTTTCAAGTTTCTCAACATTTTCTTTTATCTAAAAAAATGATAAAATTTTTAAACATGGATGACAAAGGATGCCAAAAATTGAAGTTAAAAGGAAGTAACATGGGGGAGTTGTATAAAACTCCTTTTGATGGCACACTTTTTGGGTCTGTTCGTAGATTTTTTTGATCCCACGCTACTGATATATCAATAGTTTCTCAAGTATATATGTTTTTCTTTATTTTCTATACAATTATTTAATTAAATAAAGTTCCTGTGCTTTAAAAATATATTTTTATTTATTAGAGTGCCCTTGAAAAGATTGCAAGGATTTGAAAGGTGAGTCTTGTCAAGCAACCAACAATCGACAAACATGTGATATTTTCATGAACGTTCTGTTTTCCCAGCTGAAAAATTACCGGCATTTTGTGAAACTAACCCTTTCCTATTCTATCTCTTTAAATTTGTATTCAATGAATGGAACTACGTATTTCTGTCTAGTGTTGTATCAGCCATGAAATGTCGTATAAATTCGATTACAACAATTCAGAAGTTTTCAATCTTGAGGATTGACCAACAAGAGTGCATACATATTAGTAGAAAATTCTAGAATTGAAATACACTTCAGTAGAATACTCCTTTCTTGTAACAGGATACATCACTTCCATTTTGATTGGTGATGTAATTAAATTTTTATTAATGCTTTTTTAAATTCACTCTAAATATTTATATATAATCACGAAATAATATTGCAAATATAAATGACAATTAATTTTAAATTTGATCTAGGTATCTCTTTAATTTTGTATAAGCGCCATTTCTTTTTGATTTAAACAGACACAATTGTAAGCTACCGATTATTAACAATCTGTGTGGTGTCCGCAATAGATATTACTAAAAAGGTTCTTATAATAACCCTACTAATTTTTGCCGCTCTTACTACTGTATTTACACTTGCTCATGATATGCAGCTTTCCAATTTTTTGGAGCTTGAACAGGCGGACACACTAGAGGATGTAGAAAAAGTACAAAATACGGTTTATACTGAACAGATATATCTTGATCAAATAGTTCAGGACTGGGCATGCTGGGATGATACTTACAGGTTTGTCGAAGATAGAAACCAGAAATTTATAGATGTAGATATTCAGAACCAGACTCTTGCAGGGCTAAGAATTAACGTGATGCTTTTCGTTAATAACTCTGGATCCATCGTTTATGCAAAATTTATAGATGTATATAGTGGAGAAGAGAGGCCGGTTCCACAAGATCTTCTCGACATGACAAATGATGGCACTCTCCTTACAAAATCTGAACATGATACTGTAAGAGGTTTCGTTTTACTCGATGAAAGCCCAATGTTTGTTTCATGCCATTCCATTCTTACAACAAATCACACAGGTCCTATGAAGGGTACTTTGATTTTCGGGAGATATTTTGACAGCCTTCTTCTTGATTATTTTAACAAGGCTACTCAATCTTCTCTTTTGATGTACAGGGCCGATAGAAATATGCCCCCTGAGTTCCAGACAAAAATTAATAATTTTTCCAAGACTTCGGGAAAGGCAATTATCGAGCCTCTTGATAAAGAGCGAGTAGCAGGGTATTTCGAATTGAAGGATATTTCAGGCAAACCTGCCCTTATCATGAGAGCGGACTTTCCAAGGGACCTCTATAAACATGGCAAGAAAAACCTTAATTATATGTATTTTTTCCTTTTGCTGACCGGACTTATGACAGGAGTTGGAGTTAAAGTTTCGCTTGATAGATTATTTATCTCAAGGTTAGTTGGAATCGAGAATTTTGTTGCAAGAGCCCGATCGGAAGAAAATTTTTCCAAAAGGTTACCTCTTAAAGATAACGATGAACTTTATCGTCTCTCAAGAGAAATAAATGGGATGTTAAATGAAATCTATTTGACAAAACAAGAATACCAGAAAGAACAGGAACTAAAAGTTCAAGAAAAGGAAAATAAAGCATTACTTGATTCTCTGAGTGAACTTGTTGTATTTATAAGCCCCCGGCTTGACATTGTCTGGGCAAATAAGGCCGCTCTTGAACAAATGAAAATGGACCTTCAAGAAGCTGTAGGAGTACGCCTTAAAGATACTCCAGGCATAAGTGGTCCCTTATCCGAATACCTGCAAATTGAACAGATTTTTCTAACAGGTAATAAAAGCTCAGGTGAATTTACTGCAGAGAACGGCAGTTCATGGTTTGTTCAGGCTACTCCGGTAGCCGATGAAGATGGAAAAGTAGTAGGGGTTCTTGAAACCTGTAGAGACATTACCGAAAAGAAAGAAGCAGAGAAACTTCTTCAGGAAAAACAATTAGCAGAAATTGCGAATCGTACCAAAAGTGAGTTCCTGGCTAATATGAGCCATGAATTAAGGACCCCACTTAACTCTATAATAGGATTTTCTGACCTCCTGTCTGAACAGGCATACGGGGAATTAAATGAAAAACAACTAAAATCTGTGGTGAACATTTCAAAGAGTGGAAAACACCTTCTGGATCTTATCAATAGCATTCTGGATCTCTCAAGAATAGAAGCCGGAAAAATGGAGCTTGGTTATGAAGAGATTGAGCTTGCAGATAAGCTTCGAACAGTAAAAAAGATCTTGGCCCCTATAGCAGATAAGAAAAACATTAAAATTGAAATCGCTATAGATAGCAACCTTACCACCATCTATGCAGATGAAGCTAGGTTTGCTCAGATAATGTATAACCTTCTGGACAATGCTATAAAGTTTTCTTACGAAAACGGTCTTGTAGAAGTAAGTGCAAGAAAAAAGGGACCTTCAGTGGAAATAACGGTTAAAGATTCAGGAGTTGGCATTAAAGTTGAGGATCAGAGCAAGCTCTTCAAACCTTTTAGTCAGGTAAATTCTTTTTCCTCCAAAGAATATCAGGGAGCCGGACTTGGCCTCTCGCTAGTTAAGCAGATTGTCCATCTACATGGCGGATATATATGGTTCCGGAGTAATCCTGGGGAAGGGAGTATTTTTGCATTTACAATTCCGATAGGTAGAGATAAACAATGGAAGGACAATTTATCCGACCTTCCGCAGATGTCTGCAAAAAAATAACATTTTTCCTGTTATCGTTTTTGGAGAATTATTCGAAAATTTGCAATAATTGTCTCAGTTGAAGCTTCGGAAATGGGAATAGAAAGTATTTCAATGAAGGCAAAAGGTCGAAAATTTCGGGAAATTCCAAAAATACATGTTTGAGTAACCTGGGTGTTTTTCAGAAAAAACGATAGCAAGAAAAATTGTGAAAAATTGAAGGACATCTGCGGAAAGTGAGATTTATAGTCAAATTTGAAGAAAAAACAGCTGAGAAATTGAATTCTTTAAACGGGTAAAATAGAGAAGAGCAACAAA
>CAZCKG010000286.1:0-3565 GCA_964498825.1 uncultured Methanosarcinales archaeon | reverse complement strand
ATCAAGGTCAGTGCATTTAGAAGGATTTATTTAATTCAACTCAAAGATTTTTTTTGATTATATTACATATATTATATTGAAAGAAGTATTTTAATATGATCTACAAAAGTGCTTCAACCGCGTAAGTCCTAAGCATTAAGAGTTGGTTTTGCAATTGAACACAGTAGGGGTAAACCGTTTCATTTGTTAGGTGTATCATCACCAAATTCATTATCGTTAATTGCTTATGCGAATAAATATACTAAAACTCAAATATATTTTGACTCAACGTCAGCAGCCACTGGAAAGATGCTTCGTAAATACATGTTATTTTGGAACTTAACAGGTAGTGGAATTTCATTAAAAGAAGATCGAAAGTATGAAAAGTACCATTCATTAGAATGTCCGTGTCCTGTTTGTACTCAATTAGAGAGACCTGAAGATCTATGGGAATTGGGAACAACTTCCGGGATATTGATAACACTACACAATCTTTTTTGGATGACTAATTATACAGCGTTTATTAATAATTTGGTTCACTACGAGGATGAATTTAAAGCATTTGTAAGATGGTTAACTCATGAGCCAGCAGACAATCCCTATCAACAACCTAAGAATTTAAAAAAATACATCGCAGGTATCGCATCAGAACAGGATGATACTTACGGTATTAGTATTGATCTTAATCTATCAGATCTGGTGAAAAATGGGATTCCCCTTACAGCACCTATCATCGAAAATCGAGAGTATAATAATGAAATTGCCAAAATGACAAAAAGAAGTGATCATACATCATGGGTCTTAGAACATATTGATTTCTTGGATTTAGTGAATGAAATAGGGCTTGAGACTGCCTGGAAACAACATTTTATTAGACATAAACCTACTACTTCTGTTGAATTTGATCCATCAAATACAGAAGAACAGAATATTACTCTTCGTAAACTTTGTGCAGAACGAAATTCAAAAGCACAAAAATCAAAAAAATACGGTAATTTAGAAGGTAAAAAAGCATATAAAGAAGCTAGAAGAAAAGAAATGCTAAATCCAAAAACGCGTGAAGAAGTTAAAGTAGGGGAATTAGTAGATGAAGCTCTAACTGAAGTTTCAAAGACTTCAAAGAATCATAAATAATAAAAGAAATCCAAAAAGTTGGCGATCGTGCACCAATAATTAGTAATGAATCATTTGAGTGAGCAAAAAAGAGCAAAAAAAATACTTATTTGAACTGCTGGTAGAGTCCGAGTGAGAAAGCCATGTTTCCGTCTTCGGCACTCAGAGCTTTCTTGTTGCTTACAAGGTCAGAGTTTATCATTAATTCCTTACAGGCACCACTGCATTTGTAAAACAGTTGCGGATTGCACTTTAATGAGGCACCATCCAGCAGTTTCATTATAATTGTGAAGGCACGGTACGTCATATTGTTAGAGATTTCACGTGCCAACCTTGCTTGAAACTTACTCTCTGTGCCTGATTCTGCCATTTTCTTCTCTTCACATTCAGCAACTTTTCGGTAGTACTGCCCGAGCATGAAAAATGCCTTTTTTGCATTTACATCGCCACTATTAAAGAACTTCTCATTCTGCTGGAAGTAGTCATCAACTTTTCTTTGTGTTGCTGTCTCAATTTTTGTACTTTTCTCAAATTCAACTTTTGCACTAACCATTTTTTAAAATCTCCTCTTTTATTAGCTTATTTGTCAATTTATCGACAATATTAATAAAAACGTATCCTATTTATACGTATTGTCTACAAATACGTCAACTGATATCGTTTGTGCAAAAATAGAAGGAATTATATACGTTGCTTGGTCTGTCTGTTAAGAAGTAGAAGCTAATTTGCATCACTTCCTCATGTATCCTGAACACTTAGCTTAAATCTAAAAAAGTTTAGGCAAGTATATAAGGATCAGTATAGTATATACAAAATATAGTTATAGTTCTGTTTAGAAGTGAAGTACTTTTAAAAAGGAACCAAGTTATGAACTTTTTATTGTGAGTACAAAATTGGTTTTGGGATAAGCTCATTTATAGAGAAAAATACGTGGAAATGGTTTGGAGGATACGCAACGCTAATATTGCGTTCCATTTCCATGTAATCATCACAATGTTATAATATGAAGTTTTTAGGATGATTCCAGCATATGGAAAGTATAGAAAAAGGTTCTTGGGATAGAATTGGTGTAGATTAATTAGCCTACCAAAAGCTATTGTAAAGGGTGCTAAAAGCCGCCATTGAGCAGAAAAGTAGAGTTAGGTTAATTATAGGGCTGCTTTTTACGTCGCCTTAGAGTTAGCATCGTTTTGAAAGTCCGTTCTTTTTTAGCTCTGTAGAAATTCTTTTAGAAAAAATAGATTTATAGAATCAGTATCAGTTAACAGTAGCGAAATTTATGGGCCGTATTCCGCGTGAGAAATCGCGGATATCAGCCCTTATTTTATCTTAAATATTAAGTGAATAAAAAGTAAGGTATTGTTTCTTATATTTACCATTCAATAACGGATTGGGTTTGAACCATACCTTGTACCTTGCTTTTTTTCTACACTCATTTTTTGTGACACATTGTCAGCTGCTTGTTTTACTTTTCCTTTTAATTTGTCCGTTACACTTTCCCTTGTTTCTGTTACATTTTCCTTCATTTGTTGAGACGCTTTTTCGCCTGTTTGTTTTATGTCTTCCTTAATGTCTTTCTTATTAATTTTAAAAATACGACTAATTATATTAACAAAACCTATTATTGCCATTATCGAAACTATAGTTTTCATTAGCTTACCCATTGTTATTCCCCCAACTTACTTTTGACTTCAATATTTATTAATATATCCATGAGCTCATAAAATAGCCTACCTCTGACTTACTTTAATCAACCAATATTTGGCTCTGTAGAAATTATCTCAAAATTGACAATATCAGGCTCAATATAATCTTTATCAGAAAAGCCATTTAAACCACTCTTGCTGTGTGGCAGCCCATATCACCAAACATTAAGCTATTTTTACCATCTTAAGAGTGCCATATCTCATGGAGTCCTCGCATCATTAGATAGTTGCTGGTGGTTTTTACAGTGGCTTCTAGGTATGTGTGTAATTAATTTTCAAATACCTTTAGAGACAAAAAAGTCCATCAAACGTTGGTTGAATTTTTTCTTAATATCGCGCAGGGCCTTTATATTTGAATAGTCGAAATCATATAATTGACTTTTTTCAGAGGGTGTCATTCCTGTCTGGGAAAACTGATCGATAAATTTTGTTTGTGCTTGCTCAAACAATAAATCCAAGAATTGAGTCTTTTCTAAATATGTTGGTTCCTCAAACTCACAAACCAAGTCGAATCGAGTCTGTAGTTCTAGTGGAATAACTTTTTTATATTCAGCCTCATTTTGTAGATTGGATGTGAAAACGATTATATAGCCATCCAAATCATATTCTCTGGCCATTGAGTCGGTAAATTTTCCTTCTTCCAACAATTCAAGAAAAAATGAAAAAACGGGTAGCGTAGTTTTCTCAAATTCATCGCATAAAACAATTCCAACTTTACTGCTATGGGAGCGCGGAGGGTCACGAATGCCCAGACTTTTAAGTCTGGG
>CAZCKG010000285.1:0-3567 GCA_964498825.1 uncultured Methanosarcinales archaeon | reverse complement strand
ATATATAGAAAGAATACTACCTCAAGTGAGTGAGAGTAAAGGAAACTGAAAAGAAAATATCTATCTTTGGCTCATCTTTCATAGAGTTAAATGACTTAATAATATGGATAATTATAGCTATTTTACTGCGTATAATTAACCTCAAAAGTTTTCTTCTTTTTCACACACTGGCAGAGTTATTCAGCGCCCTGATGGCATACGTTATTTTCCTAATAATATGGGAATCAAAAAGCCTGCTTTTAAATAGGTATTTACTACTGATAGGAGCATCTTTCTTTTTCATAGGAAGTTTTGATCTTCTACATATTCTTGCCTTTAGAGGAATCGGAATTTTGCCGATAATTGACCTGAATATGACTATTCAATTTGGAATTTTTGCAAGATATATAGCCAGCGTTTCTTTTATGATAGCCCCGCTTTTTCTGGTTCAGAATAATAACGAAAATAATGATTTGATGTTCCTTGAAAATTCCAGATTTGTCAGAAATGTTTTCCTTATCTACTCTATAGTTGCAGCTTGTATCTTCACTTCGGTATTTTATTTGACTAAATTTCCATTATATAACATCGAAGATTTGGGACATACTTTATTTACACAAACAAGCGGATATGTGATCTTTTTCTTTTTTTGCGTCTCCTTTGTTCTCCTATATACAAAGCGAGACAGATTCGACAAAAAAGTGTTCATATTGATAGCGATATCCATATTTCTAGCAATACTCGGAGAACTGCCTTTTATCGTTTACAATCACGTGGACAAATTTCCAAGTTTCGTTGCCCACATGCTTAAAATGATATCTCTTTACCTTATCTATAAAGCAATCGTGGTGACTGGATTTGAACGGCCTAATAGTATTATTTTCAGGGAACTTAAGCAGAGAGAAGAAGCCTTAAACGAAGAGGCAACTTTCCAAAAGTCAGAAAAAACTCTTATTTACACTCATTTTGCAGCAGGTAGAGAACATCTAGAAAAAAGAGCTGCAACAAAAAAATCTCCGATAATTGAAGAAAATTACCATTCATTTATGCAGAATTTCAGTGGAATCCTGTTTCAACTGGATAAAGACCTGTCATTGACATTTATAGAAGGAGCTGTACAGGAAATCACGGGTTATAGTAAAGAAGACTTTCTTTCCGGGAATTTAAATTGGAATGAAATTGTAGTACCTGAAGACATGCCTATCTATTCCAAAGAAAGAGCTAATACCGTCTCCAGTCCTGAATTGCCTGTAGAATTCGAATACAGGATACGGAAAAAAGATGGAGAAGTGAGATGGTTAGGAGAAATAATAAGACAAAATCCCAAAACAGCTGGAAAAAGAATAGAATTCCAGGGTTCGGTTCACGACATTACTGAACGGAAATATATTATGGAATCCCTTGAAAAATACGATAAAGCCCGCATAAAAGAAATTCACCACAGGATAAAGAACAACTTGCAGGTAATAACTTCTCTGCTTGACCTCCAGGCAGAAAGGTTCAGTAAGCGAGAAACTGTTCAGACTCAGGAAGTTCTCGCTGCATTTAAGGACAGCCAGAACCGTGTGGTCTCAATGTCTCTTATTCATCAAGAGCTGTATAAATCCAGGGATATGGCTACGTTAGATTTTGCCAGTTATCTGCAGAAACTGACCGCAACTCTTCTCGATTCTTACACGATAGAAAATCAGAATATAGAGCTTAAACTGGACCTTGAACCTGTCTATCTGAATATGGATATTGCAATTCCTCTTGGAATCGTTGTAAACGAACTTATATCAAATTCCCTTAAACACGCTTTTCAGCCAGGCCAGAGAGGAGAAATTCGAATAACCCTCCATAGATTTGAGAACTCCGAAAAAATCCGCGAGAGATTTACAGATCCAGAAGAAAATACCTGCTGTAATAGCGAAAAGCGTTTGCAGTATACACTGACAGTAGCTGACAATGGCGCTGGAATCCCGGATGCAGGTATTAAAAATACGGATTCACTCGGGCTTCAGCTCATAAGTCTTCTCGTAGACCAGATAGACGGCCACTTAGAACTTAAAAAAGATTCAGGAACGGAATTCAGAATTAGTTTCAGCAATACTGATGATTCAAAAAATATGGCAGTATGTAAAAAGTGATCAGCTGAAAACTAAAGAAGAACAGATAGAGAAGCTAAATAAGAATATGCATAAGCAAGTGTACATCTTAAACAGTTTTAGTGATTGAAGCAAACGTTAAAAAAGCAAGACTTCTATTAAGGAAAACTGTACAGGATTTTTTATATTTTTTAGCGGATTAGAATTTTTGTGGAGGATAATAGTGCAGAATTTTTGCTAATGACGATAGATTATAAATTGTCCCCCCCTGTTTAGTTGTTCTTCCCACTTTTCAAGTTCACTGCTTAATCAGGGCGATGTGTATAGACCCCCACAGAATACCTTTCATGTCAAGAAAAATATGTGTGGCATACTCTTTGGTCACAGGAAATCTCACAGCCCCTGCTAGATCCTTCAGATCTATGCTGAAATCAACGGGACACAGAAGCTTCATGTTTGTAGAAGCTAACAGATACTGTTCCAGTTCATCGCGAGTGAACATTTCAGAAAATATTTTGTAACGTCGAAACAAATTGTGCGGAAATTCGCCGTATTTCTCCCGATATCTATGCAGTTTTACTAATTCGGTGCCTGCGAAGATCTCAGTTGCGATACTGGCCACACCCCCGGGCTTCAACACCCGTTCGATCTCTTTCATACACTTCGCAGCTGCATCTTTTCCCCCAAAGTGCTCAATTGAAGAATAGCTGAAGATTGCATCGAAAGTATTGTCTTCAAAATGAATGTCAGTGCCACTCATTATCTGTACGCCGAGTCTTCTGCGGTTAAACTGACCAGAAGCAAAACTTTCCGGACTCGCCAACATGCCTGTATTTGCTTCTTTCCACTTTCCGGAGGTTATGGTATACAGATCAGTGCAGAAAACATACTTTGCGTGGTTCGTCAGATAAAAAACAGGTGCCTCGGTACCGCTTCCTATGCCCAAGAAAGTGCAGTTATTGTCCAGCTTACCTGTTTTTTTCAGCATGAGCATCCCGATAGCCCATTCCCAGTGCTTCCGATGCCGAATTGTCAGGTCGATATCTTTCTCGGTGTCAGGATGAAGAATCTCCTGCATTATCCCTGACAATTCCGGGTCGTCCCAGTCTGCTGTGGAACAAATCTTATTAAAGTTCTTCATAGTATCCCCAAACATTCCTATAATCTAGTTGTTTTTGCATTTTCTGATTGAATTATTGATTTAACAGAAAGAGTTTAGCCTTCAATCAAATTCGATACTCAGTATCAAATGAATAAATAAATAATTAGTGTTGGGAGGTTTGTAATTAGTTCCAAAAATCTGGTGAGAATCGCCATCAGGGAAATAGAGTATTATAGATTTCAACAAATCGTTATCAATTATTTACTTAGAGCTAATCCTAAAACTCAAAATTGATCCTCCTAAATTCGAATTATGTATAAACCAATAAAATTCCTGATGCTGAAAATAAGTCCTGAAATCCTTGTTGACACGAGGACAAAATTGGTTTTGGGATGAGCT
>CAZCKG010000284.1:0-3615 GCA_964498825.1 uncultured Methanosarcinales archaeon | reverse complement strand
GAGATGCAAGTGCTGAACCGACCATTATAAAGTAACTCAATGCTACAAATATTGTAGCCTTTATTTTTATACTCATTTATATTCTCCTCCTGTTATGCCTTTTAAGTTTGATTATTGAGTTTCTTTTTATTATGTCTATATATGATAATTCCTTTCTTAATAATTTTCCTATACTGTAGAACAGTTAGATCATATAAAAAATTTATCAAGAGATTTAAAGGGAAATCTTAGAAAACAAGTCCAAAAAGCAGAAAAATATCATTTATCATAAAATTATTATTGCTCTTAAGAAGTGAATACAAAAACTTTTACAATATAAAAACTTAAATTGGGATTATTCTCCCGAATTTAAGTGCAAAATTAATGATTTATCCGATATATATACGGCGTCTGCCTATATGAACAAGTTCGCCGATTGTAGAAAATACAATAAACCAATTGTCATTTATCATACGTACTATATAAACGACAACGTTTGGGATATTAACTGTAAATTCATTTTCTACACCGGTGAACTCCCATGTACCATACCAAGGAGAATTAGGATCGTACACCTTGTTAGGTTGTCCAGAAGCTGGTTTTAGATCAAATACCCACAAAATATTAAATGGTATATTTATTTCTGTGTAGTTGTTTCTTAGATCTACTGAAATATCCCATGCAGAGCCCCATATTTTCCCAGGGGAAATATTTTCTAATGCATCTGGCTTTAATTGTGTTGACATTTAATCAACTCCTTTCATACTTGTTATTTATGTTCTCATAACTGAGAATTTTTAAATAATGGAATTCATAATAGTTATCACTTTTTATACATATTAGAAATGTTAAAAGCCATAATATGCGTATTAAATAATTAGGACTACTCAGTGAACTGAAAAATAAAAAAGGAAAACACTTAACGATACAAACTTAAATTTTATTGACAGGTTGTATGTATTTAATTTCACCCCAACAACTGTGCAAATCCTCTAAATATCAATTGATATTGTAGAGGGCAAATAATGAAGCTGTTAGGTAAGTCCAAGATCATGAAACATAAGGTAAAACCAGAGATCACATATCCATTAATAAGGCTTCAGCAATCTGAAGTTGACTTTGCCGGAGAAACTGCTCATATTTTCAAAACAGAAATAAACGGTAAACCTGTTTATGTGATTTCTTTAGATGAAGAGCTTAACTGTGAACTTAGAGTTACACAACCAGAAAATAAGTCAGACTTAGAATTGAGACTTGAAGCACTAGAAAAGGAAGTATATAAAACCTCTAAATCAGAAAAGAAAGAAGAAACAGAGAGTGGGCCCGCTGAGATTCGAACTCAGGACCTCCGCCGTGTGAAGGCGACGTCATAACCGTCTAGACCACGAGCCCAGGCTTGCATTTGAAAATTAATAAGGATTAAGCAAGCATAAAATATAGCTTCTTGTGTATAAGCTTATCGCTTGTGAATTGAAAAAAGAGGCTTTCTGGACTTGTTATAAGGTTAATATTTTAATATTTTTATCCCATACTTTGATTTGTTTCATTTTGATTCTGTTCTTTTTACATGCAGGATTTTTCCTTTCTAAGGAATTTACAGGTTTACCTGAGAAATATTCACAATACCAATAAAGTAAATAAGTAATAAAAGTAAATCACTATAAAAAAATTCAAGTGCAGGGTCAAAATGATAGAAATCCTAAAAATACTCTTCTGTATGCCTTTTTTGCTGTACTCGTGTTATACGGACCTGAAATCCCGAAGGATTTCGAATAAGGTCTGGAAATACATGCTTGCATTGGGGTCTGTGTTTGTTTTTTATGAAATTTTTACGGGTGGAACTTCTTATCTAAAAGCTCTGATCCTTTCTTCAGTTATTGTTTTTGTTTCGATTTATATACTCTTCCAGCTTGGGGCCTTCGGAGGCGGGGATGCAAAGGGACTGATAGTGCTTTCTATCCTTTTCCCATTATATCCGTTTTTCAATTTTTCGGGAACAGAATATCCGATACTGGGCGTCCCTGCAGTTGGGCTTTTTACGTTTACAGTCCTTGCAAATGCGCTTCTTATGACAACACTTGTTCCTCTGGGGATGTTCTGCTACAACCTTCTGCACTTCTCTCCTGAGATGCTGAAAAAGCCGCTCTATATGTTTATCGGATACAGGACAGAAGTTTCTTCTTTAAAATATAAGCAGCATCTGGGTTTGCTTGAGAAATTCGAGCTTGATGAAAGCGGGAGCCTCAAAAGAAGGTATGTGCGAGCAGGGTTAAACTTCGATGCAAATCAGAGACCCGAACTTGAGGAATACATGAAAAAAGGGCTGATTGGAAAAGATATCTGGGTCACTCCCGGCCTGCCATTCATGATCTCAATCACAGGAGGCTTTGTAACTGCAGTTATTTTCGGAGATCTGGTCTTTTATATCATCATGCGCCTTTTCATGGGCTGAGTAAAAGGCAGAATTCATTGATCTCTGGCCTTCTCTAACCTGCTTGAAGCAGATTCGCGGGCCCCTTATGTTCCACAGGATATAGAAGATGCAGAGGAGATAAAGGATGCATCGGGCCCAGGAGATCCATAAGATCTACCGGACGCACAGGACCCAGAAGATTCACAGGATACATAGGATATAAAAGACCCATGAGATCTAAAATCTACAGAATAAATGCAGGAGTTATAGGCCTTAACAGACCCAAAAATATTTTGTGGTTCGTTTTTTGCCGTTTTTTGCCGTTTTTTACCATTTCAATAGTTAGTTTATTTTTTTTGCACGACAAGCAGCCCGTAGAGAATTGTTTCCGGAATGGGGGGATTTTCAGTGGTGCCTTTTGCAATCCTTTCTTCAGGATATCCGAGGTTTTCGCAGGTATAAAGTTCGGCTTCAATTCCCAGTTCTTTAAGGATTCCTGCAACTTCGCGGGAGCCGAATGTCTCTTCAGGGAGCAGGAAGATATTTCTTCCGTTCCTTAATTCCCGGATCAGCTCAGCTTTTGCAGGCTCAAAGTCCCTGCCATGAGCTGTGATCGCACAGAGGTTTGTCAGGTTCACTTTCGTACGGGCACAGGCTACCTGCATTGAAGAAATCCCGGGAATTACTGTATCTTTTTCTCCTGCAAATTTCCCAAGCCCTGAAAACATGGGATCTCCTGTGGACAGAACAACGGCATCTGCGGGTAAGAGATGGAATGACTTATAATCCTTTATCGTCTTTGCTTCGCAGGTAATGTATTCCTGTGCGAGTTCAATAGCTCTCTTTGCGCCGTAAACCACTGAAGCTCGTTTTATTGCTTTTATTCCTTCTTCAGTTAGCATGCCAGGCCCGACTCCAACTCCTACCACGATCATTATCTTCCCTCGTAATTGATTAAGCTTTTTTAATCTAATTTCTGCTGTTACTTCCTTCAATTGAACTACTTAGAGTAAGTTATTTGGCGCAAATCACTCTGCATAAGTAATTGGCGTAATATTACTCAGCATAAGTAACTGGTGTAAATTACTTAGCGTAGGTTAGATTCACTTATCTGTAATTGGGATACTCAATACTTTTCATATTAGCCTTTTCAACTTAAACTCTCAGGTTTGCTGTCCATGAGGATAGATCCGTCCCTGTCAATTACCACAATCCTTGCGCCT
>CAZCKG010000283.1:0-3621 GCA_964498825.1 uncultured Methanosarcinales archaeon | reverse complement strand
GGGGAAGTTTTCCATCCCCGCAGCAAGCTAGCGGGGTATTCGACTGAAATAAATAACCCCGCAAATAAAAAACGTACACCCCATCTTCAAGGTACTAACATCTAAAAATGACAGAAAAATAACAGGAGAAAGTGATAACTTTCTGTTTCTTTTTCCTTTTTTCTTTTTTTGCAGGGCCGCCAGACAAGCTGGCGGAGGCACTTATATTTATATGTAAATTTAATGAGGTTCCCGAATTCAAGAAAAGTATTCTTCGGACAGAGAAAATAGTTCTGAATTCAGTTTATTCTGGTTACATATTCTGGTAACTGTATGAATTCATCTGCTACTTTTTCACGTTACAGGCGAGATAAGTTCAAACCTGAGAAGAGTAGAGTCAAAAAACAAAAAATTCCTGTTTCGGATTCAGAATAATATATACCAACTAATATGGAACCACCAGAAATTCTGGATGGCTGCAATTGAATTTAGATATTTATTGCTGATGCGGCACTAGTGTAATCGGGTCCAAATCGAAGAACCTGTTTTTGAATACAAATCTAGTTCTATCTGAGCTGCTGGCGACGTAACCTGGTCAGCCATAGACACTGTTTTCATAGCAAAAATTGACGGGAAAAAGATGAAGTTTCAGGCAGGCTCTAAATCGCCGCCTTTTAAAGTCACATGAATTTTCTTACCAGCAAGTAAAATAAGATGATAAAGCAAAAGAAAATAAACAAATGCATAAATATTCCGATAACTACTTCCGAACTTACATCGTGGTCTCTTAAATATGGAATATTTTGTCTCAAACCGGAAAGGAAATTCCCAAGAAATCCTGCCATGATTATACAATAATTTCCTCCCATATATAGAAGTATAGTTTTTGGATTATAGTTTTGAATCAGTTGCAGCTTCTCCGGAAGCAATAATTTGGCCTTTCTTCACATCACTACCCTTTTTCTTAATCAAGTAACATCGAGATATAAAGGGGCGGAAAGTTGTCGTGCGTGGAAACTTCTCTCTGAAAGTGGTCAAGATTTTCTCAAGGGCTTTACCCATCATGGTGCCAGATTACCTGAGGCATGGCCTGCAACCTCCATTCAATAAGAAAGGTTCACTTCCTGAATCCCGATGATATTATATTAATGCAGGCAAATAAATTAATCAGGGATTCTGTATGAGAAACGTTAGTTTTAAGAAAATAATGATTGCAACTGATGGCTCGGTCTGCTCAAGGCTTGCTGCAAATCATGGGATCGAGCTTGCCAAATTGAGCAAAGGAACGGTTTATGCTGTGTATGTGATACCCAAGGATTATTTTTCTTCCAGGGCCGTTGACTTTGATTGGGGAAGGATATATGAATCGTTGAGAACAGAAGGAAATAAGGCTCTGAGTTATATAAAAGACATAGGAAAGATGGAAGGGATTACTGTAGAATCCGTCCTGCTCGAAGGACATCCTGCAGATGAGCTTATCAGGTACGCAGAAGAAAACGGAATGGACATAGTTGTTATGGGTACTCTTGGAAAGACAGGGCTTGACAGACTGCTTTTGGGCAGTGTTGCGGGAAACGTTACGCGTCATTCAAAAGTGCCGGTTATGGTTGTAAGAGAAAAACGTAGGTCTTAAAAAAGCGCGAGTCTTGAGGGAAGTGTAGTTTTAAGGAAATATGTAAATATTAAGGAAAAAATCTGAGACTAAAGAGAAATATGAGCTCTGAGGCCGTTTTCAGGGAAAAGATAGGATTTCAGCCTCTAGAGTTCAAATTTGTTCATTTTCCTTTCTTAGATTTCTTTTTTTAGCTTTTTTCTTTATTATTTACCTTTCAGCCTTCAATTTTCTTCTTCACGGCTGCTGCGGCATTTTTCGGGGAGTCTGTTTCCCAGAGTTTCCTGACTTTTGCACTCCTGAGAGCTGGCATTAAGGCATCTATCTTTGCCTGCACGGCTGAAAGCATTTCTTCGTTAACACACGGAGGCTCTACCCCTGTGAATTTCTGGGCTTTAAGAGTCTCGGTTTCCCTGAATACAGCCCTATCAACTCCTTTTCTGACTCCTGTTTTCAGGGACTCGATTGCGTCCCTCCACTGGGCAGCCCAGGGAGTGTCGGGAATCTCGGTGTGGTGGATATCGGTTCTTTCCACATTGATAGCTGCCAGATGACAGGCCTTTACGCAGGCTCCGCAGTACGTGCAGAAATCCTCGGCAAAAGCAATCTTGCGCGGGTCATTGGGGTCAGTTGGCACATACCAGAGATTCGAGGGACATACGTTAAAGCAACCGCGACAGCCCTGGGGGTCGCACTCTTTAAGATTAACTTCTATAAGGCTCAGTTCTCCTTCCATGGGTTTTTGAAGCTCTACAGCTTCATATGGACAGACAGCTTTGCAGCGGGCGCACTGGGTACATTTAAGCTCGTCTACCTTGACTTTTCCTTCAACTTTAGGGGCTTCACAGGGGCGTTCCCCTTTAACCTTTATCGCTTCCTCAGGGCAGATATCCTGGCAGAGCACACAGTAGTCACATTTATCCTCATCAACGAAGAGCTGCTCGAATGGCACAGGATTTTCAGGTGTTGGCTCGCGCTCAAGCAGAAGGAAAGCGTCACAGAAGCGGGCACAGATCCCGCAGAAATTGCACTTCTCAGTATCAATTTCTATCTCTCCTTCCACCCCTTCTTTGAAAGGTGCTATTTCTTCTTTTTTCGGGAAGGTGAACTCAACTTCGATTGCATCCTGCGGGCAGGCTCCTTCACAGAGGGCACAGGGAAGGCATTTTTCGTTAATATTTACATAAGTGTCATATTTTGGATACTTTTTCTCATCAGGAACCTCTCCCACAGCCTCAAAGGTAATGGCATGCACAGGGCAGAGATTTGAGCACATCCTGCAGAAGGTGCATTTCTCAAGGTCCATCATCACAGCAGGTGCATCGAGTCCGGTTGCAATTTCGTGTACAGGCCCGAGTTCAAGAGCTTTTGTGGGACAGATTTCCACACAGATTCCGCAGCCGTTACAGCGCTTATAGTCGTAGTCCAGAGTCTTGATGGACTTCTCGGTTGCCTGAGTATAGAGAAAATGAGAACCCTGAAGATCCATGCTGTTGGTAACTGTGATTTTTTCCTGATTTTCATTTTCACTGTCTTCAGACACTTCAGTTTCTTCAGACACTTCAATTTCGTGTTTTTCGGATTCAAACCCCTCCGGTTTAAATTCCTCAAGTTCCAAGTCTTCGGTTAAGGCTTCTCCGGTCTCAGGATTTTCCGATTCAGCTTCACAGGCTTCGCAACATCCTCTGCATACGTGAGTTTCCTGTTCAGGGTGCTCCTCGCTCACTGTGCCACCCCCTCAAATTCGGTCCCGGTTTCTTGTTCAACTTCATTCCCGGTTTCTTTCTGCATAAGCTCGGTTCCTATTGGCCCTATTTCTTCAAGTTCATGCACGAATTCGGTTATCGTGTTCGAGAACCGTTCTCCTTCGGCAGCAGAAATCCAGAGGGTTCTGAGCCTTTTTGGATCAAGCCCTATTTCCTTAATAACTTCCTTTAAGACGTCCATCCGTTTTTTCGCATCAAAGTTTCCATGAATATAGTGACACTCGTCCATCCTGCAGCCTGCAACAAGTACTCCGTCAGCTCCTC
>CAZCKG010000282.1:0-3630 GCA_964498825.1 uncultured Methanosarcinales archaeon | reverse complement strand
AATTGTTTATACTTATATAAACCGTTTGGATTCAAGTGACAAAAAAAATTGTTTTTTGTTCTGTACCAAAATCAAACGATTTTACCGAGCGCGATACCTTTGACAACAGAGGCCAGTACTCTCTCGCTCTGGTTTCCGAACTCAATCAGATATTCATAAGTTGACTTCTTTTCATCGTATGATCGTTTTAGTAATTCAATTGCTTCGGCGGTTGGAATGGTATTCACCGCTATGGGGCGATACTCCTATAAATATATAAATATATTGTTTTACCAAAAAAATTGTAGAGAGATCGTTCACGCAATCTTTTTTCTCATATCATCTATTATACCTATTATATCTGGACTCATTGCAATAGCTCTATAAACAGCCATCTCAATTTCGCTTTTTTCATTTTCAAGTCTCTGTGCTTCTGTCTGTGAAAGTGGCATTCCGCACTTATAACAATGCACAAATTTCCTTTCATTAAATGTCTTGCAGCGCGGACAGCGGATTTGTTTAAGGGCATCATCTTCTGTTTCTTCAACTTTAGCCCCGTTCATTTTTAATATGGCATCATCGATATCCTTTCCTGATAAGTGGACATACACTGCTGGCATATTGCTGCCGGGAGTCCAACCGAGATATTTTTTCATTTGTTGTTCTGTTAGATGGCTTGCGAGTTTTGTGGCGCTTGCGTGTCTCCACGCATGTGGATTAATCGGTTTTGTGATCCCTGCTTTTTTTGCTGCTCTTTTGAGTACGAGAGAAAATGTATTCTGCGCGACTAGATTATACGGTTCTTTCAATGTGACCCAAAGTGGTGCATCCTTTTGATCCTTTAATGGATGATACTTTTCTACCCATTCAGATAGATATATTGATGATCTTATCACGCGGATTCTCCGCGCACCTGTCTTTCCACCGGGAAAAGTGATTACACAGCCATTTTCATCAAACTGCAAACTGTTTATTTTACAGGCCAGCATTTCTCCTTTTCTTGCGCCTGATTCATATAATGTAGCTATAATGGCTTTGTCTCGCAGTTCCGTTGTCACATCAATCATTCTTTCGACTTCTTCACCAGTGAGAAGCTCTTCAGGCAGCTTAGTATTTTTTATATTCTTTATTTCTATGAGTTCTTCGAGGTCGTCTTTTGATATATTTCGATAAAATGGTTCATCTTTTTTATTGAGATTTGGTATTGTTTTTAAGAAGCTCCGAAGTAATACTTTATAAGAATTTTTAGTTGCGTCAGAAAAAGGTTTCAACTTACCGGATTTTGAGGTATATGTACAATCATCCAGAAAATCTAAAAAACGATAAATATCACTGTGCGAAATATCACGAAAATCAGTTTTTATCTCGCGGCAGAAGTGAATAAGGATGTTGATGTAGTTAATTTGTGAATGTAGCGAGTTCGTACCTTTTATCTTTCTGAAAAAAGCGTGAATTACTTGTATATTTGAATCGGGCATTTCAATTTCTAATAGTTTCTTTTTCTGCGCCGCAAGTATCTCTGCATCACTTACCATGTTCAATAAATTAAATTCTCAAAATATATCAAGGATTTGGTGATATGCAGCAAAGACGTATATTATTCTCCATAATAAGCACTAATGATAGGTTTGCCTGCGACTCCTAACCCATTACAGGCATTCGGCAACAGACGGTAAGAAACGCAAATAGCGTTAATGAATATATAATTTTTATTAAATATCAATATATGTGGATTCTCTTAAAGATAGATCCAATAAGATGAACTTCTTTTGAGGGGACCGATTTACAGGGTTTAAGAGACCTGAATCAGGAAGCAAAGACTATGAGATTTACAGGATATTTACAGGATACAATGATTAGATGTATTATTTTCAAGTAATTTTGTTAAACAATTCACGAATAAACATATGTATCTTGAAATGAAACTTCAAACGGTTTAAAATGGTCAGGATGTGCATATGCTTTGCCTGTGAATACTTTTCAGGAATTAATTTGTAATTCTCTCTGCATCCTTGAAAAATAATCAAATTAAACCTAATCCAGATAGCAATTATTATTTTTAAGCATTGCCCTCCAACCATTATCCCGGAAAAAAGATAATTTTATGTTTTGTTAAGTAATAGTGAGCATAATATATCCCTATTTATGATTAGCAGGTTCCGATTCATTGTAGAGTATTAAATTGTTATACAAAGGATTTTTCCCTTTACACCTTTCAGGAGGATTTTTAAGCTATTTATGTGATTTGATCATTCCTTTGCTATATACACAAAAGTTATCTTTCCAACTCTTTATTTTGGCTCTTTTAAAATCTCTCTCATAAGCTTTATATTATTCAGGATAAATTACATCGTGTTTATTACTGCCTGCGGTTTTCTCGCTTCTTGCCTTTAAAACAGGGAAAATTTCGGTCTATTTAAAAGGTATGGAAAAAGATTCAACCGTTACACTCAATTGCTCTGGCGAGAGATTGTACTTCTTCTGGCCTGAAGCGAGGGATTCACTATTAATAATTAACCATGATGTCGGTACAGATGGAAGAGAAACTCAATTTAAAACTTCTGGAACTACTGGAGGGCAGGCAGCTCTCAATCAGCGGACTTTCAAGAGAACTGAAAGCTGAAGGTATAGATGAGCATCGTTTGATCCTCACAGGTTATCTCAGAGCTCTCAGAGACCTCGAAATTCTGGAGGAAAAGGATATTCCTCCTTCCAAAATATATGCTCTGCCAGAAAAAGAAATGGAAAAATTAACCGAAAAAGATAGGGAATCCGTGCCCGAAAAAGGTAAAGTACTCAAGCCTCCTGAACATTCCGATCCTGAAGAGATTTATTCAATTTTCATGGCACAGCTCAATAAAATTGACCTGGACCTCAAGATCCCTGTTGGAGTATATGTGATCTCAAAATTGTTTGAAAGGCCTTGCTTCCGTAAGGAATTAAAACAGATAGGAATTATGCAAGGACAACTTGACAAGTATCTGGCAAAAACTGGAATGGTATGTGAGTCCCCTGATTCACATCTGAAAAAAGCAAGGGCTGATGTTACAAGAATTGAAATTCCCCCTGATGACCCTGCATATGAAATAAGAGGAAATAATGAAGAAGTTACAAAGCTTGCAAATGAGGTGCTTACAGGGTTGATAAAACAGAGGATTAACCTTGAAGGCCTGGTTGCAAAAAGCAAGCAGACTACCCTTGTCCCCTGAAATATTCAGCTTAGAGATTCTGAAAATTATAAGATACCAGAATTCAAATCTGAATTTGGTGGTTAAATAATGAAAGTTGCCTGTGTCCAGATGGACGTACTTCACTGCAGAAAGCAGGAAAATCTTGAAAAAGCGCTCTACATGGCCCTCGAAGCCGTGGAAAAAGAAGCGAAAATCATCGTTTTTCCGGAAGTTTTTTCCACAGGCTTTTGCTATGAGAACTTCGATCACACCGCAGAAAATCTTCCTTCTCCCACCCTTGAAAACCTTGCATGCTTTTCCAAAGCCAATGACTGCGTACTCATAGGCTCAATAATCGAGAAAAATAATCCAGAACAAGAGTTTTCCAGAAACGGGGTGTCTGCACACTCAAACAATAATAATTCCGGTTCTAATAATTCTACTCTTTATTATAATCTCGGCTTTTGCTTTGAATCCGGAA
>CAZCKG010000281.1:0-3630 GCA_964498825.1 uncultured Methanosarcinales archaeon | reverse complement strand
ATTTCTGGTAGGATAAATTAAGAGGAGATATAAACTCAAATGAGCTGATGCATCCAATTGCAAAAGATAATATTTCGTCCCTTGCTCCTTTGCGAAATAAAAAATGCAGGGTGCGTCTCCACTGTTTTATTAGGTGTCTGTTTTTCTGCTGCCTTCTTAACTTTAAACATGCCAAAGCACTAGTGTCATGAAAACTTAATTGTGAATCATCAATTTACATCAAAACAATATCTTGTGATGGAAGTCATCAAAATAACATGTTCTATATTTTTAGGTTTTCACGATACTAGCATAATTTTACTAAGGAATTAATCTCTTATGATTTATGTGGAAGGGCAGATTATTTCGAAGACAAACGACTGTTTTAATTCTAATCTAAATATATTATGATTTTCAATCTGAAAGGAGGAAATGTCTTGAAAATTGCAGTTGTGGAAGATAATAACCAAAAAACGAGTTCAATATTTGAACCTAGTTTTATTGCAGTATATGAAGGAGCTGGAGGAAAATGGAATCTTCTGAACCGTTTTGAAAACAAAGTTTGTGATGCGAAGGGTATTTCTGCTGTACGGACAGCTGTAGAGGATACTGTAAAACAACTGGGTGATGTGAGAGTAGTGGTTGCAAGTGATATTCCGGGGATAGCTTTTGGAGTTTTTCAAGCATCAAATTTTAGCATATTCCTTGTGGAAGATTGCGTGCTGGACACTCTTGATTCCATCAAAAAAGAGATGCATGAGATCGCTGAAAAGAGACAGGAAACCCCTTCTAAATTCGATATCATGCAATTTTTACAACCTGGAATGAATACAGGTGATTTTTCCCTTGATATGGAAGAAATCATGTTAAAAAATCCTGATTTGAGTTCAAAAAAAATTTTAATTCCTTATCTAAAAGAAAAAGGGTTTAACAATCTGGACATAGTTTTCAGTCATATCCCTAAGTGGTTTGATACAGAATTAGCAGTTTTGGGATTTAAATATGAAGTTGTGAGCGAATTGCCAAATAAGATGATCATCCGAATAATGAATACATAAACTCCCTAACGGCAAATCCATAATAGATTCCTCTGTCTGATTATTGCTGAGGTTGGTATAAGAGGCGTTTCGGGAGTTTTCCCCTAAAGCGCCTTCTTTTCATGTAATCTGGGATATGATTATTTTATTCCCAGATTAAACAGTTTGTCAGGCTCCACTGAGTTTTCTTTTGCTGTCATCCACTCTGGAGTTATTCGATACACAGAAACAGAATTTTCATCAAGTGAGGATCGATACTTTTCAATAAAACTGCTGGTTAAAGGATTGCTGTAATATCCTGGCATGTATTTCTCAACCAGTTTCTGGAGGGCTTCAGCAGCTTCTTCGGAATCTGTTACTTTTTCAGCCTTCCCAAAAAGCATTATACTTATATAGGAAGTATCAGCGTGACAGGGCACAGGGTCAATCACAGTGCCATGTTCCCTGTATATTGTGAAACAAACGGGCGGAGCTTGGGAAAGAATATCTTCTTTTTTGCCAGATCCCATGCCATGAAAGTAAATTGAACCCTTGTGCCACACATAGTTCATCGGGATAGCATAAGGAAAAGTGCCATTTATCATTCCCAATACGCCCGTTCTTTCCTGCAAAAGAGAGTTTTCTATTTTTTCTTTGTCTGTACAGTCTCTTTGTGTATAGCGAATCTGATCCATAAAAGAACACCCTGTCTTTATACTTTCAGTTATCTAAAATGCATATAATTTGAATATTCATCGACTTTTTCCTTTTTGGGTATTGATATGAATAAGCAATTTTTGCAACATTTTTGTAATGAGGCAATATTTTTGAAAATAAAGTTAAAATGTAAAATATATTAGAAATTCTGCGTCTACTGGCACAGGATTTCGTTTCAATTGAAAGCTACCGGTTCATGAGGGAATTTCAGCTTAACTCCCCCACTTGAGAGTCACATGGTCTGAGATCTAAAGCGGATATTTTTTTACGCTTTATGCCCGAGAGTGATTTGCTGGCTTATTTATGGCCCCATATTACATCATCAGCTTATCTTTGCAAGTTTATCTGAGCGAGTATCGTAATCAGTAATTCACTTTTATTCTCCCTTTGCCAATAAACTCTTAATTAAGGGTAAATGGCATCTGCCAGGTAGCCCCTTGCCCATATTCTGGCAAACAAATTTTGAGAGGGAATGCCAGGCTTCTGCAGTTCGTAATTGATCCTTCGCCTGCTGATGATTTTTCCAAAGTGCAAATTTTTTCATTTGAAATGATTCGAATCAATCCATAAGGCCATATTTTTCTACCATTTTCTCAAGTTTATCTATGCTTAATGGTGTGGGGATTACAAACATATCATTTTCCAGAATTTTCTTGGCGAGTTTACCGTATTCAAGTGCCTGGTTGCATTCTGGATCGTACTCCACAACAGTTTTTTTGTTGAACTCTGCTTTCTGGACAATGTTATCTCTTGGTACAAAGTGTATCAATTGAGTTCCAAGCTCGGACACGAATTCTTCCATCATTTCAAGCTCATTATCGACCTTACGACTGTTGCAGATAATTCCTCCCAATCTTACTCCACTTTGTTCGGCATATTTGAGTAAGCCCTTACAGATATTATTTGCTGCATAAGTTGCCATCATCTCTCCAGAAGCAACTATATATACCTCCTGAGCTTTTCCGTCTCGGATGGGCATTGCAAAACCACCACAGACGACATCACCAAGTACGTCGAAGTGAACAAAGTCTAAATCATCGGAATAGGTTCCTAAATCTTCCATAAGATTGATTGCAGTAATAACTCCTCTGCCAGCACACCCAACACCGGGTTCTGGGCCGCCTGATTCTACGCACCTGATACCATTAAAACCGGTGTTGACCACATTTTCAATCGTTACAGATTCCTCTCCTACATCTCTAAGCGTGTCCATAATCGTGCTTTGGGGTACGCCGCCAAGTACTAAACGGGTACAGTCCGCTTTTGGGTCACAACCGTGAATGAATACCTTTTTTCCATGGTAGTATGACATAGCTGCAGCAGTATTTTGTTGGGTGGTGGACTTTCCAATGCCACCTTTTCCATAAAAGGCAATTTTTCTCGTCATTTACTTTCCTCCAATATTTTAAAAATTTACTTTTGAAAAATCATAATTTGCTTCTGCAAACATTGTTTTGAACAGCCAATCAAGTCTAAACAAGAAAATAAGATTTCTAACGTTGTCTACTCTATTTCCATCCTCCTTTTGTATCTGGGTCGTTATGTCCTATGAAACATATCTATATTATATATATGGGAATACAGTAACCTATTTCCTATTAACTATTATATATAACTATCCATCATATAAAAAGTAATAGAAAATTAGCAGAAAATCAATCTCCTTGAAGTGACGCGGTATGGTATATGCGAAATGTATTATGGGTGCCTTGTTTTGTCACCTCAAAGGTGTGGCTTATTATTTAGTGGCAGGACTGAGTATGGTTTTTAATCACACGATACCTCTTATTAACAAATTGGAGTTCTATCGTAAGAATTATATGCAATTATTCTGTTATGTTTTGAAAAACATAACGAATGGGGGCTTCTATTTGGAAAATTTCAGGATATGTACAATTTGAAGCAGACAATATTCCCT
>CAZCKG010000280.1:0-3633 GCA_964498825.1 uncultured Methanosarcinales archaeon | reverse complement strand
CTTTAGGCATAATCATCAATGAACTTGTTTCTAACTCTCTCAAACATGCATTTCCCGACAGAAAAGATGACGGAAAAATTCAAATTAAACTTTGTAGAGAAGAATCTCAGGGAAGTAAAGACAATAGAGCAGGAAGCAATGATAAGGACTTAAAGGGCGACAGTTTTATCCTAATAGTCTCAGATAATGGGGTGGGTGTACCTGAAAGTTTTGATCTGGAAAATTCTGAAGGTCTTGGCATACAACTCGTTACCACGCTTGTAGACCAGTTAGAAGGCAGAATTGAACTAAGACGAAACAACGGAATGGAGTTCATTATAAGGTTTACGGTATTGTAAAAGAAGGAAGGAAACTATTTCTAAACAGTACCGAGGCTCTGCGCGAGTTGTAAAAAACTATATCCTGATAGCTTTGGCTTTGTTTTATAAAACACCTTAAAGCTTAGGAATGATTCAAATATAATATCAAGGGATTTTGTTGCCAAGAATGGTTATTAGGTGAAATAGAACTATAGATCAATTACCAAACTGAAATTTATAAGTTATACTTTCATCATTCCTTAGTAACTTATTAAATCAATTTCGAAGTGTTACAATAATGTCATAAAATAATTTTCATTGTAAATTTAACTCAGTTTTTGAAGGGCTACCATAATTTATGAAATAGATTTAGCTCAATTTCTAAAGCAGATACTGATAGCAGTCCCATTGTCCCTTTTAAGTTCAATACAGCCGTCTATTTGTTCAACAAGAACGTTTACAATTTGAAGGCCGAGAGAATCCGTATTCTGAAAATCTATTTTCTCCGGAAGTCCCTTGCCATTATCCGCTACTGTCAGTACAAATGTTAAATCTTTTCCGTTTATGCAGTCTGATTCTGTCCTCGGATTCCTGGGATTATCATTTTTATAATTTGTAGTACCAAAGAGGCTTATACGGATTTCCCCTTCCTTTCCTGCCGGAAAAGCATACTTCAAAGCATTTGAAACCAGCTCGTTAACGATAATGCCGAGAAGAATTGCTTTATCCATTCCCAGATAAATTTGTTCGAGATCAAGCTTTAAGCTTGTTCTTTCACTCCCCAGCCTGTATGAACGGAAAAGGTCTGCAGTCAGTTTCCGGAGATAATCTGCAAAGTCAAGTCTATCTATTCCATTTCCTTTATAGAGCTCTTCATGAATGAGAGCCATCGAAGCTAAACGGTTCTGGCTTTCCCTGAATACTTCAAGCGTTTTAACATCAGTAGACCTTTCAGCTTCGAGGCTTAGAAGAGACGAGATAACCTGCAGGTTATTCTTGATTCTGTGGTGAATTTCTTTTATCCGAAAATCCTGCATTTTTTGAATGAAGGTGTCTGCTGTTTTCCGTTTTGTAATATCAAGAATAAAACCCTGTACCTGCCCTGTTGCTCTGGAGCTTGTTGGATGTTTCTGGAGAATTTCCAGAAGCCATTTTATTTCTCCGTCTTTTCGCCGTATTCTATACTCCAGTTCGGTAGGGATATTCGATTCAGACATCGCCTTATTAAGATTTTCACAAGCAAAAGGCCGGTCTTCAGGTATAATTATATCTACCCACTTAACTTTATCTGAAAAAAAGTCTTCTTTACTGTAACCTGTGACCCCTTCTATATCTCCATCCACAGATACTGGTGCGAAGTTCTCGTTTATCCTGAGTCCTATAAGGCCTTTGATGTTTTGCTGGAGTAAATTACTATTTTTTTCCTTTAGATAATAATTTTTTTCCACTTCAATCTTGTAAACAGATTCAAGCCATTCCTGGCCTTCTTTAGTTTTCATAAGGATGTCAAGTAAATCCGGAATTCGAGTTTCACGTTCCTTTGATTCTTTGGTTTTTATATAATCATATTTTCCAAAAAACTCGGATAGTGCTAAGGATACAACATCAGAAACACTGGAAAATTCGGGAGTCTCAGCTAGTTCTAAGCATTGTTTTTTAATCCATGGAGACACAGTGGCATTAATCTGCTTTTTCCTCTTTACGAATCTGGCCATAACAATCTCCAGTTATGAATTTGCTACCTAGTTCTTTAGAAATGTATATATAATGTTGCAAAGTTTTTACTACATCGTGTGGTAATTACGATATTGGGAGAAGGAACAATATTTATGGTGCTATCTTAATCAAAGTATAGAGAAACTGGCAAGTTTCTTCACATCTCATATTCCCTTTTCTTCCAAGAAAACAGGCCAGTTATTGAGGTGCTGAGATCGATTCTTTTACTTCGTTATTAAAGAAAAAGTAGCTCTTCATTTCTGAAAATGATCTGCAGAGCGGAACCACAACAGAATAGCTGTCACACTACTTTTCCATATTTACAACTCGAAAAAGAATATCATGGATTTCTAGCCTGAGACTTAGTTTTCCCCCCTTTTCAAAATGATCTCGTGATTTCAGTAACATGTAGTATGATAAAATCATATTTAATGTTTATCATATCACATAATATAAATATAAAGTTATTTCATCATGCTATAGTACTTGAACATTGAAAATAATTAGCAATTAATGAAAGAACGCTTCACAATCACAATAGATGAGAAAATTGCATCCTGGCTGGACAAAATCTCATCCGAAGAAAAAATATTTAGCAGCCGTTCGCATGCCATAGAATTTTGCGTGACGCAACTAATGAAACTGGGAATAGAAAAAATAGTACTTGTCCGCTGGAGTCGAGAAGAGGTCGAACCTCTGTTTTTATCCAAACCTGATATTCATACTATAGATCAACTGGCCAAAAAACTGGGAGTTTCACGGGAAGAAGGTGCTAAGATACTTATGTACCGAGGTTTGGAATCTATGGGCAACGAAGTACTTAAATCAGGGAAGGAACAGATGAGTAAAGAAGATAATTCTCGAAAAGTCTTTTTTGACTAACTTAAAAAAAATTATACTTATGGGATTTATTAATTTTTTGTAGCGATTGATTCAATAATGAGCAACAATATGTGATATTTCAGTAAAAGTTTCTATTTATGTTCCGAATTCTGGATAAATATTTTCATTTCCCTATATTGAAATTGATTTCCTAATTGGCTTTTTATTACTTTCAACCAGGTTAACCATTTATTATATACCTAAGGATCCTTTTATATCCGTAAATATCTTGGGGAAAAGAATGTATATAAAAGCACATTGCCCGGTTTGTGGTACTGATATATACCACAATATAAGGCTTCACGCCCTGGAACATCTAAACTTTGAAGGGGAAATGCAGGCTTGCAGGTATATGGTTGAAAATATTGGGATAACTGATTCTCTCACAGAAGAAGAGTTTGTCAGGGATATTTTACAAAGTCTGCAAAGAGTTATCCATGAAGGAATTGAAGTAGAAGTCCTGACTGGAATCTTGAAGGAAAATTATGGGGTTACAGGGGCTTGTTGTAGCGAACTTATTGAAAGGGTCAAGCTTGAACTTGGTATGTATTGTCCAGACAGAAAAAAACTATATTTTGCTGATCCAGAAGAGTTGGGGAGTTACGCTAAAAAAATACTTGAGCCTATCCCAAAACTTCATGTAATCTAATTATCGCTGCTACCATTACAACTCCTAGATACGATTCCTCTTTTATTTCATATCTTGGCAATACTTTCTTACATGACTCTATCCAGC
>CAZCKG010000279.1:0-3654 GCA_964498825.1 uncultured Methanosarcinales archaeon | reverse complement strand
CTTATTTTTGTTATTTTTTGTTATTGCCTTCGCCTTTAGTAGCGGTTGCGTCCAAGATTTTGAAGAAAGAAGTTCCTATAATATAAGGAGTATGGACATCTCGGCAGACCGCATAGGAACTGCCTTTGTAGATCTCAATGTCACGACATATATTGAAAAATATGACGGAAATGCAGCGAAAAATACTTCCCTCCTTCTTAAAGCGTATAGCAAAGAAAGCGGGCTGCTTGAAGCACAGAAAGAAGTAAAATTAGAGACAATTAAAAAAGGAGAAACAAAATCAGTACATCAGATACTGAGTCTTCCGAAAAATGGAGGATACACCCTTCGTTCTGTCCTATATGAAGAAAATAAAGAAAAAAGCACTGGGGAAATCGAAGTCTATAATCTTGGTTCTTTGCCTGCAGATGTACAGGATACGGGACTTGAAATTTCCGAAATGGACTTCAGGGTAAAGGGAGTAGAAAGCGGAAAAGTCCTTGTTGAGAATGATATCTACCTGACAAATGAAGGAAGAGAAGCTAGTAATGATTTCCCTATGCTTGTTAAAGTCCGGGAAATGGATGCAGGGCTTTTAGCTGATAAAATCTGGATAAAAACAGGAGAAATCAAACCCGAATCAACGGTTATCCGGAGTGTTAATCTGACAATACCAGACCAGTACAACTACGTTGTCGAAGTCCTGATCTGGAATAATGATACCATAGTCAAGCGTGGAGAAGGATATATTCAGCTCAGTCCCACAGTTAAGATTCAAGATAAAAACACAAGTGAAACCCGAAAGATTCAGACAAGCGAATTCGAAGTCAGTGACATAGTTGAAGAAATCCCGGAAGAGGAATATGCGGAAGAAAGAGAAGAACCGACACCTGGATTTAGCTTGGTTTTATCTGCAGTCCTGCTCTCTTCAGTAGCGATTTTCAGGAGGCGGTCTAAGTGAGTGAAGCAGAAAACGTCGGGTCAGAATCAAAAAAGGAAAATACATCAGACATGGGAGAGAACTTTAAAAAAGGAGTTTTCCTCATTGCCATGTTGCTTCTCCTTATAGCAACCTTCCAGCTCTATTTTTCCATAGAGAGTATAATCAATACATGGTTTGAATATCAATATGTTCCCATTTTCAGGGCGGTATATAACTTCATTGTCCTTATCGTGAGCCTGTATATTATCAGACTCTATATTGTAAAACGTCGAGTGTAAAAACTCTGAATGCAGAATTGTATTATAATAAAAAATAGCTGAAAGAAACAGTTGATTTCAAGAGACCTTAATTTCAGGTCTCTTCAATCATTTCTCTTATGGTTTCAAGCACAAGGATAGCGTCTTCTCTTTTTATATCAACTTCATTTTCCGTGCAGAAATCTAAAAGACTTTTTCTCTTGTCTTCCGATATCAGCCCTCTTTTAGATCCTTCTTTTGCAAGCCCGAGATAACTTCTGTCCGGATAATATGTATTAATTGCAAGCTGCAGAAGATCACTGTGTTCTTTTTCGCTTATAATTCCGGCAGAGGAAGCGGCTTTCAGAGTTTCTCTCATGTTAACCAGGGGTACGGAAATAGGTTCGAAGGTGTCAGGATTTGTGCTTACGGCTACTTCATCATCGGACTCAATTATTCCATCCCTGTACCATTCGTAAACTTTTCCTACTCCCATCATCCCGTGGGTATCCAGCTCCGAAGCTCTGAGTGCTCCCATGCTGGCGCCCCCAATAACCTTTACTCCTGAATCCAGGGCAGACATAATTTCTCTGTGCCCGACTGCAGCCCGGTCAAAAAAGATTCCGTCTATTATCCCTATGAATTTGTATCCTTTTTGCACGAATTTCTCAAGCTGGAACCTGCGCACAGGAGGCTGGTAGTTTGCCTTCAGGATTTTTTTTGCATCCTCGTGACTGATACTGTTTCCGGTAAAGATTACTGCTCTTGCCTTCATCGTCTTTTCCATGGCTTATCGTTTCTGTCCCTGGAAAATTCTTTCTTTTTTCCGGAGGTAATTCTTCTTCCTTTGCGGTCGCGGTCAATGGTAAATAGTTCAAACCCAGGGATGATTACTCTTACAACCGGCACTGGAACTTCTTCCCTTGAGAGATCTATTACCAGCACTCTTTCTGCAATGCCCTTTAATTTTTCCAGTATCACATCGATGTTTTCAGCAGGGCTTTTTCCGGACAGATCCTGAACATCAGAAAGGGAGATTTTTTCTCCTTCTTCAAACCAGAACCAGTTAAGGCGTTTCATGCGGTCGTACCCGACACTGCGGATAAAGCCCTCTCTATCCGTATCTTCCCTTGCCCCCTGGATCTGGACTACCCGCGACTGGGCAGCTTCGGTTATGGCTCTTGCAACTGCAATTTCAGGTTTAAGGTGAGAGCCTGCTCCCATTACCAGAAGAGCCGGGTCTTTAAGCTTCACATCATCAGTTGCCGCAATTACTGTCGGAATTCCAGTATCCGAGGGAACCAGCCAGACCTTCAGTTCTATTCCTGCATCTTTGAACTTTTTGGCAAGCTCGTACAGATAGCCGTCTTCTTCAGTTAGCACGATTTCTTTCCCAAGGCTTCGGGAAAACTGGGCTGTGCTTATTGCATCCCTTTCTATGACCTCAAGCAGACCGTGCAGAATTGCTTCTTCAAGCACGTTTCCGGAAGCCAGTCCATTGGTGTTGCTCGGGAAAAACTTCTGACACTGTCCAGGGGCATCATATGGATGATAAACTGCGTTTGCGCTTACGAAAATTTCTTCTTTATTCATCAAATCATATGCTCCAACCCATTCCATTAAGGACTGGGGGATATAGGCCTGGGGCAGCAGAAGCTCCTTTGGATCAAGTATATTGTGGTTTTCTCTGGCAGTTGCGTAGGACTCCACAAGGGCAGGGGCTGAAATGTTGCTTGCGATATTTGCGTTCAGGCCTGGTCTTTCTGCCAGGCAGCGCTCAAAACTCTCCATTATCGCTGATATTCTGGCTCTCTGATCAGTAGAGCCCTTTCCTGAGTAGATGCTGATAGCTCCTTTTGCGGCACTTGGGCGGATTGCCGAGAAAATCGGGATTCCTAGCCTGTCCAGGTTTGTAATATCTGCAATTCGAGTAACACCTATCTTTTTTATCTGGTCTTTAGTTTTTTCCAGGGTCGTGGCTTCGTCATAAACTCGCTGTGTGCCTTCGAGGTATGAGAGAGACCTGTCAATTTTTATCTCGGGCATAGTTAGAAACCTTCTCATCTCTTGTTATATATTTTCCTATTTTTAGGGGATTTGTGGGTCTTTTCAGATTCATGGATCTTGTCATATAGACCTGCGTAGTTCTTCTTTGAAGGCTTTTTGACACCTTAAATAAAGTGTAATACAAGCAGAATATAAACAAAATGCAAACAGAATAATGCTATATATTGAGGGTCTTATAGTATGTAAGAGGGTTTATAAGGGGGTTTTGTCCGACGAATCTTAAAAAATTGTTTCTGGAAGAAAATGTGGGAGGCTTTGATCTCCTATTCAGAGCAGCATATGGCACACTTGCAATAATTGTACTGGCAACAGGTCTTGTGAAAAGCTCTCCCTGGAAATGGATCGTTGCAGCAATAGCTTTTACAGGACTCTTTAGTTCAATCCTGAGACACTGCACTCCTTATTCCATTCTTGGAATCAACACCGCAA
>CAZCKG010000278.1:0-3656 GCA_964498825.1 uncultured Methanosarcinales archaeon | reverse complement strand
CGGCCCGAAGCATACCCTACCTTTCAAGGTAGGGTGGCCGTCTGCAATTTGATTTCTTTGGATCTCGTATTTTAAGTGACCTATCAAGCCTCTAATTATGAAAGCAATCCTGAATAATTCTGATGATTAAGATAAAAACTGGATTTTGGGATGTGCTTGTATTCAAAATCAAGATAGTAACTGACCTGATAGTAAAAAGCTTTGATCCTGAAATTATTTCCTCTTGTATGCCTCTTTTTTATTTCAAAATCTTGATTATATTAACCAAGGTTTTAAAGAATATCACAAGTCTAATTTTAGTAATCGATAGAACGAAAGGTAACTGCTATTTGGAGATAAAATATGGGAAGTGAAACATTATCTACAACACCAATCGCCACTTATCTGGTTTCAATCATATGTATGACAATATTTAATAAAGCACGCAAAGAAGATACTCTCTCAAGAGTTTTTGGAATAACGTCACTTGTGATTTTAATATTTGTGGGCGTAGCAGGTGCATCTCCATTTGCATATGTGACTAGTCCGGGTCTCGATACTGGAACTGTCTATGTAATTGACACAGCAACTGACAATCTTACAACTATAATTCCTGTAGGAGACTGGCCCACAGAAGTTGCAGTCAATCCTGCAGGAACAAAGGTATATGTGGCAAAACCAGGCATAGCCAGCCAAACTGTCTGTGTAATTGACACAGCAACAAATACGGTTAGTGACTCAGTGGATGTAGGAGTTTATCCTTTGGGAGTTGCAGTTAATCCAGACGGATCAAGGGTTTATGTAACGGATCGCGACAGCACCAATATTTCTGTAATTAACACAGTAATAGGCGCATCCATAAACACTGTAATGGCTCCGGTTAACGTAGGAATGATTTCTCATGAAGTTGCAGTCACACCAGATGGAAAAAAGATCTATGCAGCAAACGTTTTCAATAACACTACTTCTGTAATTGACCTGACTACAAACAAAGTTTTAGCTACTGTGCCTGTAGGTGACAGTCCTTGCGAGATTGCAGTCACTCCAGATGGAAATGAAGTGTATGTGACTAATTCAGGCAGCAACAATGTTTCTGTAATTGACACGGCAGCTAACAATGTTGTAGCCACAGTGCCTGTAGGAGAGAATCCTTGTGATGCTGCAGTTTCTCCAAATGGGAAAAAGGTATATATTGCAAACTCTCGCAGCAATAATGTTTCTGTAATTGACATAATTACAAACACAGTTACAGCCACCGTGCCTGTAGGAACTACTCCTATGGGAATTACAGTCACTCCGGATGGAAAAAAGGTATATGTGACAAACGCCGGAAGCGACAATGTATCTGTAATTGACGCAGCTACAAACACTGTTACAGCAACTGTGAATGCAGGAAAATATACTATATATCACCCTACTGGAGTTGCCATTGGGCCTTCTGTAGATTCCAATATGACTGATCAAAGTATTAGGGCAAACTCTAATTTAACTGAAGATATAGGAGTAATTGAAGAAACTAATTTGTCATCATCTGAAGAAGAGAATAATGGAGAACTCAATAATCCAAGCAATAATAGTTCTGAATCTGATGGGGGTAAACCGAATAAAAGTAACTCTATTCCAGGCCTTGGATTATTGGGAAGCTTAACCTGTTTGTATGGAGGGTGGAAACTCGGGAGAAAATGATGCAGGACTTGGATAATCAGATTACTAGCACATATTTAAATTGCAGATTAAAATTTGCAATTATTTTTTCATAAAACAAGCATAGACTAAGAGGGTAATTCTACAACTCATGACATTACCCTCTTCCACATAATCCGAAATGATTGATTCTGATACTGTTCTAATTCTACTTTTTTTGGGGGAAGAAAATTATTTATCTGTTAAAAGATATTTCACATGTAGGTGCAAATCCCACAGCATCGCGTATAGACACTACATTAATTTTCCCAAGTATCATCATAAAATAAATCAGGGATTTGCACTCACTCTTTCTTCTTTCCACAATATACAAGCGTACATATTAACGTACTCGCATAATGTGGTCTTTTGAAAAATATTTCATGAAAAAGTGCTTCAGATAGGTTTAAAAATCTATTGGATTCAGAAAATCGACATAGGCTACTTTTGAGCTTCTTTGCAGGCTTTTAGAGAATTTCATGGACCATTAGGTATGATTATGCCCTGATCTCTCAATGGAGGACTTATAAAGGGTCTGTAGAGATATTTCTTGGGATTGGGCCTCACTCTTGACCCACAAAGCTATTTTGCTTTTTTGCTCTAAGCTATGATTGGAGCAGGAATGGTCAGATCTCTTAGAATTGCGCCTTCAACTCATTGGAATAATATCCTTATATTCGTAGTTATTACCTAAGTAACTGCAATTGAGGATATAATTCCATAATTTTCCTGGATCAACTGAATTACCAGTCTATAGGTTCTTATGGTTCTGCCTGTTTCTTTTTATATATCTTTGAGTACGAGTTAACGCAACATGCTCATATATATTCTTTCTAGCCAAATCATCAAACAATTAAAGACCAGAGAGTAATTTTAGACTCGAAGAGAATCTGAAAACTTATTGTTCGAGACTTTATACAGAAAACTTATAAAGATTTACTCAAGAGGAATTTATGGAGTTTAAAAGATTTCCAGTACCACCCAAACTCCGTATGTGTCCCAAGAGGTGCGATTATGTTAGCTCTATCAGGTTTAAGGTCTAGATTAGCTTACCTGATCCAACCTCCTGGGGAATAACCAGGAGTAGGACAAATGTTTGCAAAGAAACTTGGAATAAGAATACTTTTTTTAGCAATGCTAGCTGGTATTATTTTGGTACCAGTTGTTAACTCACAGGAAGAAGAGAATTATTCTGTACCTGTGGAAAAGGCATTTGAGCACGCAAACGCACACGTGATAGATTTTATGTCATCTGGCGCTCCAGACTTTGAAAACTGGACAGGAGCATCTATTGACCCTAAACCACTGGAACTTTATGATATAAATGGCCAAAAATTGTTTTATGAGTTTTCGGCATACAAAAATGACACGTTAGTAGGAAAAATTTACGTTGGTGCCAATAAAACACTAGGGCCATCAGTCCAAGTTATCGAAACTACTCCAAACTCATATAATACAACTGAAGCCATAAAAAAATCAATTGAAATCGCCAAAAAAGAATATCCAGGTGGGGAAATAAAATCAACTAAAGTGGTCGAATACAGTTATCCTCGTATTGGAGCTATGACCGTAGTAAAAAACAATACAGGGGAAGAACATCGGATATTTGTAGACGTATATAGCCTTATGTAGTACCAGACAGGCCTGCAACTGAAACACAACTTGGCATTTGGTCAATGTATGAACAGAAATTGAAGAAGAATGGAATAGACGAAAATTTAAGAGAATGGCAGAAAAGTGATGAATTTGCTAAATCTATAGAAAAAGAAGTGGCTAGTAAAGGAATTTGTATTAGTGTCCCAATCATATTAGATAATTACTCGAATTTTGAAACTAGCAATGTATGTTACAGCTATTATCACTACTTTTTTGGCACGAACTCGTACGGGAACACTGTAATTACCAGATATGGCAAACTACCCGCACTTGAGAGTGAACAACAAAAAGAAAATTGGAATTCTATCCTTGAGAATCTTAGCAATGAAATAAAAAAT
>CAZCKG010000277.1:0-3661 GCA_964498825.1 uncultured Methanosarcinales archaeon | reverse complement strand
CCAAAAAGCTGGATAAGCTGATAAGAGCCTCCTCCACATACCTGTTTCTGGGCGCCGAGGCCTTCAGCATAGACCTCAAAGACCATGCCTGTATAGTAATCGAGTCCGCGAGCGATTCCGAAGTCAAGGGAGTAGTCAACGCCATATGCATCGAGAATTTTGAGAGTCTTTTCAAAACCTACAAGCTCAGGGATATTTCCTACAATCTCTTTTACCTGCGGGAGAATATACCTGCCTTCAAGCTTGATCAGCCGGAAAATGTCTGATTTCAATTGTTCCTCTGCCCCGATCTCATCAAGCAGAGCTTCCAGGCCTGCATATTCTTTCTTATCCACAAGCCTCATGACCTGACTGACTATTTCGGATTCAAGCCCTCTCAAAAGCGTGCGTATCACTGCAAGGTTTCCAATTTTCATGTCGCCCCTGACTCCGACTGCTTTTAGCAGGGAGTCGGCAAGAGCAATAACCTCTGCATCGGAGTCAGGTTTTCCGCTTCCTATGAGTTCGACTCCGAACTGCCAGAATTCTCTAAAACGGCCTTTTTGAGGACGCTCATAACGGAAACAGTTTTCGAAATAAAAGAGCTTTAAGGGTTTTGGAAACGATTGAAGCTCGTTTACATAGAGGCGCATAACAGGAGCCGTCAGCTCCGGCCTGAGGGTCATGTCCCTTCCTCCTTTGTCCGCGAAGTTATAGAGCTCTCCTATAATTCCTTCTCCGGATTTCAGGGTGAAAAGGTCCAGATGTTCAAACGTGGGAGTAATGATTTCACTGTAACCCCAGTTGCGGGCAACATTTCTCATAACACTTTCCACGTATCTTCTCCGGGTAGTATCGGCAGGTAAAAAGTCCCGGGTCCCTCTTGGTCTATTGACTGTCATTTCTAAATGCACCTGATATATATCGAGTTAGAGCAATTATTTTAAGACTTTTTTTATTGTTCTTCTCAGCTCTTTCGGATGATAGTAGGTGAAAACATGCTATTTTACTTTTTCGATACTACCTCAAATCAGTTAAAACGTCTCAAACTAAGAGAAAAAACACTGGAATAATATACTTATTTTGTAAAATAAAGTATAATGGATTACGAAAGCCGAAGTTTTCGCAATCAAACAAGTATAAAGCAAATAAAGGCAAGTTTACGTTGAATAATATAATAAGCAGATTAATATACATGATTTGCACTAAATATTTGCGATCACCGTGTCCGAGCAAAGAAGTGTACCTTTAAGGGAGCATCTACTGTCCCTGAAGCCCTGCCTGCATGGAGGGTTAGTTCAGGAAACGTCTGAGACTTACGGGATTCCTGAAAACGAAATTCTTGATTTCAGTGCAAACTTTAATCCTCTTGGGAACCCCTTTGAACATCCTGAAAGCGGATTGGATTTTGACAGTATTCTCAAAAAAAGCTTTGAAAAGCTTATGGAATACCCTGATAACAGATATCCGGAGTTTCGAGAGGCTGCTGCAAGGTTCGTAGGGCTCGGAGTAACTCCGCATAATATCATTCCGGGTAATGGTTCAACGGAAATTGTCAGGCTTGTAGTTGAGTGTGTAGTCGAAAAAGGAGATACTGTCCTTCTGCCGTGGCCGACTTTCGGAGAATACGAAATGCAGTGCCGGATTATGGGAGCAAAACCCGAATATCCAAGGCAGGACGAGGTGGAAAAACTTCCTGATGAAATGCTGGAAAAAGCAAAAATCCTTTTTATTTGCAACCCTAACAACCCTACAGGAAAGCTCCGGACAAGGGAAGAAATCAAAGCTCTTGCAGAGCGCTGCAAGCAGCATAAAACTCTTCTTTTTGTGGATGAAGCCTTCATTGAACTTTCTGACCCTGCGCAAAGTGTTGCAGACCTTGCAGTAAACAATAATTATGTTTTTGTTATGCGTTCCCTTACAAAGGACTTTGCAATTCCTGGAATCAGGATGGGATTTGGAATAGCTTCCCCTGAAATGGCTGAAATCCTGAATACTGCAAGGCTCTCCTGGAACCTGGGAACTGTGGCAAACACTATAGCAACCTCACTTCTCAATATAGAGGGCGGGATGGATAATCCGTACCTGAAAAAAGCAAGAAATGTAATCCGGGAAGACGGAGAAAAACTCAAAGCCAAACTTAACAGGATAAGAGGCTTTGAAGCCGGAGAAGTAAATGTAAACTTTATTTTTGTCGATATTAGCAAATTCATGCTTGACTCAAGCGAGTTAAGTGCACGTATGGCAGCTCGTGGAGTCCTGATAAGAGACTGTATTTCCTTCCATGGCCTTGGAAAAGATTACATAAGGGTTGCAGTCAGGACCGCAGAAGAAAATGACAAACTGATTGCTGCAATTAGCGAGGTCATTACCGAATGGGGCAGAGAACAGGCAAAGAACGAGCTGCAGCATGTAATCGAAAAAGCTTCCGAAGAGGGAATAGGAGGCAGGAAAACCTGCGAGTATTACCCCTGCCATTTTGAAGGCCAGAACTGTACCTTCTGCTTCTGTCCATTCTACCCCTGTGAAAATGAAAAGACCGGAGGAAAATGGATCCAGAGTTCAAGAGGCGGTAAGGTATGGAGCTGTGTTGACTGTCACCTTGTGCACAAAACAGAAATAGCCCAGCAAATTCTTGATTGCCTTATGCATGAAGGAGATACTGACGAGCTTGTGAAAGTTGCCTGGAAAAAAGTAATGGAGCCTATTTTATGATTGTGCCGGATACCGGGCACCTTGCTCTTGTACTTCTGCTTGCAGCAGCTATAGACATTGTTTTTGGAGAGCCCCCGGCTGCCGTGCACCCTGTAGTGTGGATAGGCAAATTAATCAGTTATTTGAAAAATGCAGCCCCAAAAACCCATAGAAAGATATACGGAGTTGCTATGGCCCTCTGCTGCACCTTATTTGCAGCTTTACTGGGTTATTCCGTCCTCTACATTTCAGCTCTTCCGGGAATTCCGGGGATTCTTGCTCTTCTGATAGAAGCGTATTTCCTTAAAGCTACCTTTGCTATCAACTGTTTGCTTAGCCCGGCAAGAGAGATCTATAAGTATCTCGAAGAAAACAGGCTTGATAAGGTCAGGGAAATGCTTCCTATTTATGTAAGCCGTAACACCTCCAAGCTGACCAAGACTCAAATGTCCTCTGCAGTCATCGAATCCGTGTCAGAAAATTACGTAGACGGCATCTTGAGCCCGATTTTCTATTATGCTCTTTTCGGGGAATTCGGACTTGTGGCCGCGTATATCTTTAAAGCTATAAGTACCCTGGACTCCATGGTTGGATATAAAACAGAACCCTACAGGGAACTGGGATACTTCTCCGCAAAATCCGACGACGTATTGAACTGGATTCCTGCCAGGATTTCCGTGATATTCATTCTCGCCGCGGCCTTTACAATTTCTTTGCTCCCGAAAAAACAGGAAAAAATTAATCCTTTCAATAGCATAAAGAGCGCTCTGGAAGATGGAATGAAGACCCCATCCCCCAATTCAGGGTATCCGATGGCAGCAACTGCAGGGGCTCTCGGAGTCAAACTTGAAAAACCTGACACCTATGTGCTGGGAGCTTCATATCCTCCAACCGAAGTAAAAGATATAAAAAGGGTATCCCAATTAATAGCAATTGCTTCAGGATTCTCACTTGCTGCTTTTGCAGCAGTGATCCAGATAGCAGGAAT
>CAZCKG010000276.1:0-3665 GCA_964498825.1 uncultured Methanosarcinales archaeon | reverse complement strand
ATCTTCTTCAATCCCAAAATAATGATAGGCATCTATACTAATAGCAACATCAAAGCAATGGCGATCAGTTTCTGTTTGATGGCTCTTCTTATCGGATTTTTTACCTTCATTGGTGCCTGGATATTTGGAATAGCAGATGCATACAAAATGATAAAAAAGCAAAACGAGAAAATTGAGCTGTCGTGAATTTCCCTTTATAGATTCTAGCCCAGCAAAAGACAATGGCTGTCTCTCGTTTTGAATACTCTGGATTTTTTGCATTAAAGATAAGCGTGCGTAACATAACGCCGCATCATTCTGTGGCTGTTAAAATAGTAAGCTATCATGCCTATTGAGTTATTTATTAGTTTAAACCACTCGTCTCTGCGCTCATAGTACATGGGGACGATAATATAGTAGAGTTTATTGTAAAGGTCACTAACTTCGGCTATTTTTGCTTCTTCCTCAGAAAGATTTTCTTCTGGTTGAGGGCCTATAGCCCAGCCGGTTACACCTTCAATCCACCCTTCAATCCACCAGCCGTCAAGCACGCTGAAATTAACTACTCCGTTATGGGCTGCCTTCATGCCGCTTGTGCCTGAGGCTTCGTAGGGGCGGGTGGGAGTATTCAGCCACAGGTCAACTCCGGAAACCATTTTGGCGGCCAGATCTATGTCATAGTTCTCAAGGAAAACAATTTTAATTTCTTCCTTAACCATCTCTATGTTTGTGAAAATTTCTTTAATAATCTGTTTCCCAGCTCCGTCATTGGGATGGGCTTTGCCTGCAAAAATGAGTTGAATTTTACCCCTTTTATTTACTTTTCTCAGTCTGTCAAGGTCTGAAAGGATTAACGTTGCCCGTTTGTATGCTGTCATCCTCCGTGCAAAACCTATTGTAAGGGTATCGTAGTCCATACCCACTCCGGTCCTCCTATTTACCTCGTCAATAAGGGATTTTTTTGCATTCCAGTGAGCTTCCCATATCTCGTTATCCGGGATTCCTCCTATCCTCACCAGAAGTTCAGGTTCGTTTGCCCATCCAGGAAGATAACGGTCATAAAGCTGCCTGAAATAGGGAGAAGTCCATGTATAGGAATGGATACCATTTGTTATTGCCTGAATTTTGTAACCTGGAAAAAGTTCACTTGAAACCCGGCTGTGCCGTTTTGTGACTCCGTTTACATAATTCGACAGGTTCAGGGCAAAAAGACTTGTATTAAAACGATCTGCCCCCCCGAACTTTCTGAGGGTATCCACGTCATTTTTATCCCTCATCAGATCTTCTAGAAGTCCATAATCAAACTTGTCGTGTCCTGCCTCCACAGGAGTATGGGTAGTAAAAATGCAGAGATCTTTTACTTTAATTGAGTCCGTGCCATTGCGTCTCATAAGTTCCAGGGCCAGAAGACTCGAATGCCCTTCGTTCATATGGTATTTTCTAACTTTAAAGCCCAGGGCTTCAAGCATCCTTACTCCGCCTATTCCCAGTACTATTTCCTGCTTGAGCCTGTAGCGGTGATCTCCTCCGTAGAGAAAATCCGTAATCTTGCGGTCTTCCCAGTCGTTTCCTTCAACGTCAGTGTCAAGGTAAATTATGGGGACACAGCCACCTGTAAGGCTTTTGCAGTTATAAAGCCAGGCCCTGATTTTAACATCTCTGTCCTGGATTTTTACGCTCACGTTTTCTGAGAGAAGGGTCATGAAACGTGCAGGATTCCATTCTTCAGTGTGCTCTATCTGGTTTCCTGACGAATCAAGAATTTGCCTGAAATATCCTTTATTACTCACCAGCGTCACTGCTACCAGCGGGATATTCAGGTCCGCAGCCGAACGGATAGTATCTCCTGCAAGTACTCCCAGTCCTCCTGCATAGGTAGGTATTTCGCTACGAAGCCCGATTTCCATGGAAAAATAAGCGATTTTTTGTCCTTTTAATACACCCTGAAGATCATCCATTTAATCAAAATCCCCTTTTCTTACCTTTTTATTACTTTGTAAGCAAATCTATTTAAAAATATCAATGGTGATATCTCAGATTGATCTTAGAGCATGTCTTAAAATAATATTTGACTCTACGATGGAGATAGAAATTACGTATTTAAACTGAAAAACTGTAGCATTAAACCGTTACGATAGAAATTCCGTAAACAAATCAAAAGTCTAAAATTACTTTTTTTATGCATATGATTTAAACAAATTATAAGAGATGATTGCAGGTTCTATGGTCCTTATAAGCAGCGGATTTCAAATCTACTTATATATTTTTCCCTATGCTTCTTTCTTTTTTCTCTCACTTTCTTCAATTATACCTCATAGCGTTTTTTAGATTTGAGTCACTGCATCCTGATACTTTCAGAGTATCAAATCACAAGCTTTTTAATTTATGGAATATTTCTATTAACTAGAGCAAAAACTCTAAATAGGCGAAATCTTCTCATAGTTTCCTGTAAAAGTTTTCATTGTCGGAGAATAAGATGGCTAAAGCGGCTTCGAATCAGGCTAAGAACGGAAACAATAAAACGCAAAAATCCTGCAAATATCTAAACGAAATAGCTTTATGCAATGCTCTTGAGATGGCAAAGGAACTGATTTCAATAATAAATAAGGTTCCTGCGACCGTTTTTCTCTGGAGGCCCGAAAAGTACTGGCCTGCAGATTTCGTATCCGAAAATATAAAGCAGTTTGGATATACGGTAGAAGAATTTACATCAGGTAAACTTCTATATGGCAATATAGTCCATCCTGACGACCTGAACAGAGTTGAAAGAGAACTTACCAGGCGAATCGAGGAGGATTACATGGATTTTTCTCAGGAGTACCGTATCCTGACAAAAGCAGGGGAGGTGCGCTGGGTTGAAGAAAGAACTTTTATTGAGGCTGACGAAAATGGAGTTGTCAAGTACCTCAAAGGCATTATTCTGGATATTACGGAAAGGAAGAGGAAAGAAAAGCTGCTTTATATCCAGAGAGATCTGGGCATTGCTCTCAGTACTTCCAGCGGCCTGGTAGAAACCCTTGAAAAACTACTGGATTCCTGTCTTCAGATAGATGAAATCAATGCTGGAGGAATCTATCTTATCGATGAGGAAACCGGAGATCTGAATCTTGCCATTCACCGCGGCCTTTCTCCTACTTTTGTCGAGCATGCCTCCTATTATAATGCAAATTCTCCAAATGCCAAACTCATCATGATAGGGCAACCTGTATACAAACAAAGCATAGACCTTCTTCTCACTTCCAGGGACGAGGCACTCAGGCAGGAAAATCTGAGAGCTACAGCGATCATTCCCGTAAAATCAGGCAAAAAGACTATCGCCGCATTTTACCTTGCTTCGAGAGTTGAGTACGAGCTCTCGGATAGTGTGCGGACGGTCATTGAGACAATTGCAACACAATTTGGAGTATTTATCTCCAGAATTCGCCTGGAAGAAAAACTGAAAGAATGTGTGAAAAAGCGGAAATCTTAAGTTTTTTCTTAAGTGTTTTTTCATATTTCTTCCCTTTTCTTCCCTTTTACATCCTTTTCTTCTCTTTTACATCCTTTTCTTCCTGATTTTTAAGATCAGCTCATTTTTTAAAACGAACTTACTCTTTTTACATTATCTACTATCCTATCAGACAAAATGTGTATCTCTATAGATAGAGCTAAACCGATAACGACCCATAAATCTTCAAATTTTGCCC
>CAZCKG010000275.1:0-3670 GCA_964498825.1 uncultured Methanosarcinales archaeon | reverse complement strand
CCTATGATTGCTGCAAGAAGGCCGGAACTGATAGTTATTACACTAAAGATCATAAAGGACTGCCTTGCCTGTACCGCAAGTTCTCCAGGAGAGAGGGTACTTGTGCCTTTTACACTTAATTCTATGCGTTTTGAGAGCATTTCGGCATCTACCCTCTCGTCAGGCACGGCAAAAATATAGGATACGGAATCCCCCACACTATACAGTTCCTGTGCAGTATCAAGAGGGATAATTACGGCATTGTCAAAAATCGAGCCCGTATAGTCAAGGATTCCTACAACGGTAAAGTATTTTTCATGAATTTCAAATTTACTCCCTGGCTGGAGTTCATATTCCCTTTTTATATTATTTCCGACAACTACGTGATAGGAGTCCCCGGGACTGAGGAAGCGGCCTGCTTTTAACTCAACGGGATAAAGGGCGACGCTGGATTTTTCCGGAGGGACCCCAAGGATCTGTTTTCCGGTCATTCCCATCTTATCTTCATCAAAAGTAGTCATTAAAATTCCATAAGCATCTTTCACGCCTGCAACTCTGAGCACATCGCTTACTTTATCGTCCATAAGCCCCCCTCCAAAAACCCCACTTTCGGCAAAAACCCGGATCTTATCACTGGTTACACTCATAGAGCGCTCAAAAGTCTGATGAAAATTTTCAGACATTGCACCCATGACGATAACTGCAAAAATTCCAAGGGCAATTCCGCAGACTGTCAATGCGCTCCTGACTTTCCTGTTCATTATATTTCGGATGATGAGGTCAAACATGATGATCCCGCATTCGAATTATTTGGGCTTTGAAACCTTAAGGTCCCTTTTTTCTTGCCTTACTCTTCCAGACAAAACTCCAGCACACAGAAAGATTCCAAGAATTGCAAAAAAATTAAGCGTTGAGGATTTCTCGACAGGCTCTACCTGAGCCACAGGCTCAAAAACCCTCAGAACCGTCTCATGGCTGTCCAGAATCTGACTTTTCCGGTTCAGCACATAAATCTTTACATTATAATCTCCCTTTGGAACTCCCTGCCAGATTATCCCTACAGTATCTTCTTTTCCTGCTGTCAGGATATCTACTGTTTCCTCAAAAACCTGCGCTTTTCCCCCTGCAGGACTCAGCACAATCCTTATAATTCCATCAAAGGGCACCTGAGATTTTCCAACAATAGTAACACTTGCTCCGTATTCATCCACATCAATACCCTGGTCAATGATCTCTACTTTTTCCTTAGCTCTGAAATCTGACCTATAGGCTGTGGTAATATCAGGAGAATGAGAATGAACCTTCAGGAGGGCTGTGTAGTTTTTGTCATTATCAAGGAGAAGGGGCCAGTAAGTTATATTATAATAGGTGTTTGTAATAGGAACATTCTCCTGCTTATCGGAATATATAGTATCCCTACCCGATAAAAGCTTCAGGTCAAGATCTATCATACTGGGCTCAGGCAGCTGCATACTTCCAAAACCTGTATTGCTTGTTGGAGTTAGCAGAGTGGAAGCTTTTTCTGAATCTGCAGAAAAATCCACAACTTTAAGCTTTGAAAGAGTAGGATTTCGGCAAGAGAAAGAAACTTTTCTCGAGTCAATGGTTTCACTACCGTTCTTTACAAAAAGTTGTGCTGTATAAGATTTTCTGTCTTCTCCGTAATCTTCTGCAAGCCCCCAGAACAGAATTTTAGTAATTTCCTGCCCTTTCTTAACTGGAGCTAAAATGAAGGTTTCAGATTTTAGTAGTTGATTTCCTGAACTCAAAGTAAAAACTAAAGAGACATTTTCAAGAGGTTTTTCAAACTGGATTGTCGCATCAGAGAAATTATGATCTGAATAAAATTCGGTAATAAAGACGTTTCTTTCCAGCTCTCCCTCAAGAGTTGCCCCGTTCATCAGTCCTAAAGCGGGACTAACCTGAGTACAGAAGGCGGTAAGGAATAAAAGCGTAAGTAAAGAGTAGAAAATAAACTTTGCAGGTTTAAAAAGATTCTTTTTTTCTGGCAGATTCAAGCCCAGATCCTCCTCCCGAAAACTGAAGGAACCAAAGCCGACAATCAGGCCTGGCTCTTTGTAAATGAATGTATATCAAAACCCCTATGTTTAAGTTTTCATTTTTTGGGAGTTAAGGACTTTAAAGCTTGTCTTACTTTTCAGACATCATTTTGTATTTTTCACTTGGATTTCAGGCTTAAACATTATTCCTTTGCTGTAATCCAGGTTCCACAGGCTACTGGAACCTTGTTAACTGCCTCTCCATCAAGGATTTCTCCAAGCTGGGCAGGATTTCGGGCATCCATGACAAGGACATCGAGCTTGCAGCGTTCAATAATCTTTGCGGCTACAGGGTCTACAGGGGATTTGGAACCTGCTTTCATCTCAATTGCCATAACTATGTTTATCAGTCGTTCAGGAGAAATTTTTTCGTACTTCACTGCATCCGGGACACAGCTTGGGTCTGAAGAATAAACTCCGTCAATAGAAGTTGCAATTGTTAGCAGGTCTGCCCGCAGGTATTCTGCAAGAATTGCAGCTACAGCATCCGTAGTCTGACCAGGCGTTACTCCTCCCATAACCACTACTTTTCCAGGGCGCATGGCCTTTGCAGCTTCAAGATAGTTTGTCGGGATTTCTGGAGAGGCATCAGGTCCAAGAGCTGAAATAAGCAGTCTTGCGTTCAGGCGAGTGATCTCAATGCCTATGTAGTCGCAGGTTACTTCATCGGCCCCCATAGCTCGCGCAGCACCGATATAATGCCGCGCCGCTTCGCCGCCTCCAGTTACAACAAGCAGTGTATGTTTTTTCGAGATGCTCCGGAGGACTTCTGCATATTTTGAAAAACGATCCGGATCAAGGTCTTTTGCGAGAATTGACCCGCCTAATGAGAGTACTATGAGCATGATGATCTCTACACATTAACAATTCGGAGTTTTAAATTTATCGCTAAATACTTTTTCTATAAGTCCTGTTGAAAACTAAATATTTTTCAACATTATATACAGGCCTGAAGAATTGGAATTATTAACAGAAAACCACTTTTTAGTATGCTGAGACTCAAAAGAGCTAGTAATTTACTTTCTTACTTTTTTGTATTGATCTGAGACGGATTGTAAACGATCTCATAAATTGTTTTTGTGACGGCACCGCTGGGTTTGTCAGATTCAAAATCTTGATCAGAAGCCCCGTAATCAAAATCGCCTCCATCTTCTTTATACTCGATAAGACGATTAGCTATGTAGCTTTTAACTTCATCCGCTGACTTATAAGAAGGAATATCGTCAGGAGTAAACCTGCAACTATATAATATATTAAAAAACACATGCCCCGGAATTTTCTTAATTCTAAGTCCTTCCATTACTGCAAATATCAAATCAATATCAGTTTTTACTTCCTCCATACTTCTCTGTTTTTCGGGATAAAGTCTTGATTCCCTCTCGATTTCCATTATGAGGCATTTTAGATCAGTTTTTCCCACCATTTTTAGATATACGTTTTCGCATCCCATAGTTTCGCCTTTGTCTATTTTCATCTGATAATTTGCACTATAATATATAGCTAACTTTCTGCAGATGTCCATTTAATTTTCACAATTATTCTTGCTATCATTTTTATGGAAACTGCCTCTAACATTCAAACAAATATTTTTGAAATGTTTTGCTATTTTTGATCTTTTGCCTTCATTAAAA
>CAZCKG010000274.1:0-3675 GCA_964498825.1 uncultured Methanosarcinales archaeon | reverse complement strand
CCCTTAGGGGAAATTCTTAAAAGCTTCGTTAAAATTACTAAAACCCCTTTAAAAGTCCTTAAAATCCCCTTTAAAATCTTTTTAAAGTCTTTTTAAATCTCCTTAAACTTTTAAAAGCGGAAAAGTTATTTTATTTTCTTTTTCATGGTTTGTTTAACCGCAAATTGGATGAGAATATGGTTGGCGTACTCCTAAAATTTACAAAGATTCTGAAAGATGGAACTGTTTCCTACCGCTTTGAATGTTTTGAAAATGTGGATTCAAGGTGGGAGCTTCCATGTGAGTATCTATCAGGTTCTCATTTTGCAGCCTGGAACGGTGTTCTTCTTTACTCCAGTGGAAATAAAATAAAAACTCTCTTTCCAGGAAACTTGATTTCTTTGAATGAGTATAAAGAGCTGATGGAAACTATTCAATTAGGAAAAAAAAGATTAAGGGAAATAAAACACAAAGTGAACACTTAAAAATTAAAACGTAATACTTACTTAAAAATTCAATTAAAATTACATTTATAAACTCTAATGTTTAACTGGAATTGACCTGGAATGGAAGATTCAAAAGAAGACAGAATAATTATGACTATTCAATGGGGTCTATGGTGTTTGTTTCCCCTCAGCGCTTTTATAGAACAAGCCAAGTTTACTTTTTTAAAACCAGTAGGCTATTTATTATTAACATTTGCCATTATTTTTTTCATTCTGGCTAACAAAGCGCATGGTTCTACTAATAAGTTAAAATTAAATGCTTCCCCAAGGCCTAACAACTCTGCAAAACTGGTAACAAGCGGAATTTATGCACATATTCGCCATCCTATATATAGCAGTTTTATTCAGATGTCTTTTGGAATTGCGTTCCTGATAGGAACTTCAGGAAGCATAGCAGTAGCGGTTATATCCCTAATTTTTTATTATTTAAAGTCCAGGTACGAAGAAAAACTGCTCATTCAAAAGTATCCAGATTATAATTCATATAAGAGAAAAACAGGAAGATTTATGCCTGAAATATTTAAGATACATATGCAGATATAAACGTCGTTTTCTATCGAAAAATCTTCTTAAGTATAAAAATCCATTTGAACATAATTTAGATCCTAACTGAAGTATGAACAGAAACTTAATTCTCAATATCATTTCCTTAAATGGGTTTTCTGGCAGAAACCACTACAAAAACTCCTTTCCCATATCCTTCTTCCGGAAATTCAACGCTTTCGATTTTCTCAGGCTGCTTGAAAAGAGTCTGGCAAATTTCAAGATTTTCAAATCCTACTTCCATCAAGTATGTCGATAACTCTAATGTCGAAAGAAAATGTGCCCCTGAAGAAAACCTACTTTTCTTGTTCTTAGGTTCGAGGTAGCGGCCCTGAGGGCTATCCCTATCAAGGATTCCGGCAATAATTTGGCCTCCTGGCTTCAGGACCCTGAAAGCTTCCGTAAGTGCCTGGTTCGGATTTTCAAAAAAAGCAAGTGCAGTAACGAGAAGGACAAGATCAAACTGCTGTCTTTTAAAGGGAAGAAATTCCGCAACTCCAAGCACTACTTCCACGCCGCGTTGCCTTGCAAGCTTTGCCATGTTCCGTGACGGTTCAAGCCCGAGTCCTATCCCGAGAACCGAGGCAAACCTGCCTGTGCCCGCTCCTATTTCAAGGGCTTTCAGTTTCTCCAGATTTTCGGGGAGGAAAGTTCTCAGGGCAAGTAGCTCGGATTCGTAAACAGGTTTATACTCCTCGTACCAGGCATCATATTCCTTTGCATACCTGTCAAAGCTCTCCCATGATCCCGTTAAATCCCCACTCCTGTATTTCTCTGGAATTTTATTTCTCTGAAATTTTATTTCTCTGAAACTTTTATCCTTGTATTCTCTTTTATTCTTCCTTTATCCTTGAGTATTCCCTTTTACTCTTCCGAAAGCATGTTATCTTTTCCTGTGCAGAGAGACAGCAAGCAAACCGAGTACTCCGTTAATTAATCCGAAGCCTGGTAAACCCGTAATTCCATTCTCCTTCTCATTTCCATCCATAACGGTTATTATGAAAACTTTAGACGCAGTCCCGTTTTCGTTGCCTGCGGTAAGATTAACGGTGTAGGTTCCCGGTGCTGTATAGGTATGAACTGGGTTTTCATCCGTCGAATCAATACTTCCGTCGCTTTCAAAGTCCCAGCCTCTTTCGATTTCATTTTCCGAAAGGTCGGTAAACTGGACCGAAAGGGGGGGATAACCGCTTGTTGCATTGGTACTGAAATTCGCAACAGGAAGAATCGGTTCCTGAACTTCGACGGCTACAAGAGGCATACGATCGACATAATCGCTGTTTTCAAGCCTGTATATTTTATCCGCAATTCCGTCCCCATTGGTGTCAGGAGTGATTTCCGAGTGTCCTAAACCATAGGGATTCGCCCAGTAGTTTCCTGCAAGATAGGGACCGCCGACAATGTTCGTGCCTCTGGTTTTTTCAATACTATAGATATTGTCGCTTCCATTATTAGCTACAGCATTGACGGTGTTATTGAAGTAATTGTTGAGAACAAGGTTCTTGTCGCTTCTGGGGCAGATGAAAAGCCCATAAACCTCATTTGAAGCAATAGTGTTATCCGAGATCTTATTACCGTCCGAATTGCCCAGGTGAATACCCCTTCCGTTATTAGAAGCCTCATTTCCTGAGAGGGTATTGCTGACCCCAGTTGAAAGCAAGATTCCGTAATCCTTGTTTTCCGAAAGCGTATTATTTGAGATAATATTTCCTTCAGAATTCGGGACATAGAATCCATACCTGTTTTTTGAAGCCCTATTCTCGGAGATCGTATTATAATTGGATTGCTCGATTTCAATCCCTTTCTCGCCTTTTCCGATCAGGTTGCCAAGAATCAGGTTATTTTCCGAATTCTTCAAATATACTCCAATAGTATTGTTCAGCAGCCTATTATTCTCAACAGTGCAGTTCTTGCACTTGTACATATAAACCCCTGCATGGTTGTTTTTTGCCTCCATTATTTTGAACCCGCTGATCGTAACTTTATTTGATTCTATACTGAATACATCTACAGCCGGGTCTTTAGCAATTATTATCGTATTTGCAGGGTTTCCTGATTCTGATTTTATTACCAGGTTATGTAAGGTTACTTTGATGTTCTCGGTATAAGTCCCGGGCTTTACTATTATCACATCGCCCGAGACTGCATTATTAACAGCGGCCTGTATGGATTCTCCTGACTGGACGAAGATCTCAGCCGCCGTTCCGATACCAGAGCTTAATATCAGGATAAGAAAAACTAACAGTAAAGTGACTAATCTGCTTATTCCAATTCCTCCGTCCATTCAAGGAAAGTACTCAAACTTTTTCTATCAAATTTACTTTAAATAACAGTGTAAATTACTGTGTATTTTATAGTGTAAACAATTGTAAGTTGTTGAAAAAACGATTGTACTACGGTGCGAATTATTTTCTGACTCACAGTGTAAATAATGCTTTATTCGATCCTTGTTTTACCTGCCCCTTGTATGAAACACATACAGTAACCTGCACGTTTTCATTCGTTTGACTCTCTTTATCACAGGGAATTCTGTATACAAGTTGTCAGAATAGCGGGAATATTCTATAAAACGATATAAATATTCTGGTTTAAGTCAGAGTAGACAGGTAAGAAAAACAGAACATTATTTAATAGGTAAATTTGGGCT
>CAZCKG010000273.1:0-3680 GCA_964498825.1 uncultured Methanosarcinales archaeon | reverse complement strand
TTTTAATGATTTTGCTTGCTCTTATTCTTGCAGGACTTATTGTAAGCGGTTGTGCGTAATATTAAAAATATCCGCAATTAATAGAGTTTTTTTGTTTCTAATTTGTCTCGTTGCAGCCAATTAGACCGTAAAGGGTAGTATCAAGCCAAATTATTTTTGAATCACTATAAGCTTTATATCACATTTGCTCTGGTGAGAAGCTATCAAGGATATGTTCCATATTTGCCATGACACAGACCATTCCTGTCCCTTTCCAACGGGACAACTTGAAAACCCACTAAAAAGCAAATAAAAAACCAAAAACCGAAGCAAGAGAATTATGCAAAGTGCAAACGCATAAGAAGAGTAGCCTAATTTTATAAAAGAGATTTTTCCGGAAAACTACCGTATACATGCATTTTATATATCCACGCACATCATTTCAGGCTCTTTTAGTAGGGTGTGTCATCCCAACTCTTATTTTTTAATAAGCCTTAGGTTCTAAGAAAAGAGAAAACTGAGGTGAAAATTGTGAAAGTAATAGCAATAAACGGAAGTCCAAGAAAGAAATGGAACACAGCAACTTTGCTTGAGAAAGCTCTTGAAGGTGCAGCTTCGGAAGGTGCAGAGACAGAAATAATTCATCTCTATGACCTGAATTTTAAAGGATGCACAAGTTGTTTTGCCTGCAAAGTGAAAGACGGGAAAAGTTATGGGAAATGTGCAATGAAGGATGAACTGACACCTGTGCTAGAAAAGCTGGAAAATGCCGATGCAGTAATACTTGGATCACCGATCTATCTTGGAAATTCCACAGGCGAAATGAGATCATTCATGGAGCGTTATATATTTCCATATCTTACTTATTCGGTAAGCCCACAATCATTATTCCCAAAAGATATCCCTGTAGGTTACATCTACACCATGAACATCAAGGAAGATCTCTTTGATTTTTTTGGGCTTAACAAAGTTATTGAATTAAATGAAGGAATTGCAGCGAGAATCTTTGGCTATTCCGAATCACTATGCAGTACTGATACTTATCAGTTCGATGATTATTCAAAGTACGTCGCAGATAAATATGACCCCAGGGAAAAAGCAAAACGGCGAGAAGAAGTGTTTCCTGAAGACTGTAAGAAAGCCTCTGAGATGGGAGCCAAGTTTGTAAAGCGACAAAATGCCGTCTAAACGCATATTTTATTGCTACATTCGGTGAGTTTCAGGAAGTCGAAGCAAAAGCAATAAGTGATATGGCAGATCAAGAAGAGGTCAAAAAGCAAATAGTATTGTAGGTCAAGAGTGAGGCCCAAGCTCCACAATATCCCTACGGACTCATTGCAAGCCCAACATTGAGAGATTGGGCCATAGTTTGACCTAATACATCAAATAAGTCTGTGAGCACGCCAATAAGCCTGCAAAGAAGTCTAAAAATAGCCGATACCGAAATCAGGAATCCAATAGGTTTTTAAATGCTGCTAGAGGCACTTTTATGAAATATTTTTTCGAAAAAACCATATTACGCGGGCGTGTATGATATTCGCGTATTATATGCGCGGGTATTGTGCAGGCATAAAAAGAAAAAACAGATCATAGCTAAATTGCCGGAGAAGTGTGGAAGAGGGTAATGCCATGAGTTGTAGAATTACCCTCTTAGTCTATGCTTATTTTATGAGAATAATCTGCAATTTAAATATGTGCTAGCAATCTGATTATCCAAGTCCCTCTTACTTTTTCCTGAGTTTCCATCCTCCATACAAGCAGGTCAAGCTTCCCAATAATCCGAAGCCTGGAGTAGAGTTAGTTTTACTCGGCTTACTCCCATTATCAGATTCAGAATCATTAATGTTTGAATTATTGAGTTTTCCATTGTTTTCTTCTTCAGATGATAAATTAGTTTCTTCAATTACTCCTATATCTTCAGTTGAATTAGAGTTTGCCCTTATACTTTGATCAGTCATATTGGAATCTGCAGAAGGCCCAATAGCAACTCCAGTAGGATAGTTTATAGTATATTTTCCTGCATTTACAGTCGCTGTAACAGTGTTTGTGACTGTATCAATTACAGAGACATTGTCGCTTTCGGCGTTTGTCACATATACTTTTGTTCCATCAGGAGTAACTGCAACTCCTGAAGGGGTAATTCCTACAGGCACAGTGGCTGTAATAGTGTTTGTTGCTGCGTTAATCACAGAAACATTGTTGCCTTGCCAATTTGCCACATATACTTTTGTTCCATCATGACTGACTGTAATATCACCAGGACTATTCCCTACAGGCACAGTGGCTGTAACTTCGTTTGTAACTGCGTTAATCACAGAAACATTGTTGCTACCTGTATTAGTCACATATACTTTTGTTCCATCTGGACTAACTGCAACATCAGAAGGATGGTCTCCTACAAGCACAGTGGCTGTAACTTCGTTTGTAACTGCATCAATTACAGAAGTAGTGTTGTTGCGACTGTTCGTAGCATAGATTGTTTTCCCATCCGGTGTGACTGCAACTTCAGAAGAACTCAGCCCCACATTAACCGGGGCCATTAAAGTATTTGTGGATGTGTCAATTACAGAGATATTGTTGCTGTCATGACCCACCACACTGTAACGATTCGTCACATAAACCCTTGATCCTTTCGGGTTGACTGCAACTCCCCAAGGATAACTTCCTCCTACATCCACTGCGGCATCAACCGTATTTGTCGCTATGTCAATTATAGAAACATTGGTGCTGAATCCTGGGGTTGCCACATATACCTTTGTTCCTGCAGGATTGACTGCAACACCTGCAGGCCAGCCTCCCACAGGCACCACGGCTGTAACATTGTTAGTTGCTGTGTCAATTACAAAGACAGTTCCAGTGTCGGTTTCCAGACTTGTCACATATGCAAATGGAGCTGCACCTGCTACACCCATAAATATTAAAATAGCAAATGCCGTTATTCCAAAAGCTCTTAGGAGGATATCTTCTCTGCGTGTTTTATTAGGCATTGCCACAGATGAGGGTGGAACCGGAAAAGTGGCAATAGACGTTGTTGATATAGTTTTACTTTTCATCTTTTATCCTCAAACGCTGTTTGTCTTTCGTACTAATTCACTTATTAAAAAATTTGAATTTAAGATGCTTTTTTAGAATAATTCATTATTTTAGGTCAATCTCAGAACAAAACAAACAAATTATAAGACGAAATAATCTCAAAATAAAATATTATTACTAATTAAATATTATTTTGTATCTTTTTAATAAATATATTAAAAAAAGCGAGAATTTCGATAAACCTCACTTTTGTTTGGTTATGTATTAAATGTACATATGCAACAGTTGAAACCAGAAGTTTATCCATTGGTTATCGGTTAAGAAGGAATCGTTATCAATTGCATCGATTCCCATAAAGTTTGTCAGATTATTCATTGATATTTAGCTAGAGTTTGATATCGATTTCAGTTAGGCGCTTAAATTTTGAGCTCGATTTTGTCTTTGAAATCGAGACCTACCGCAAGGAAATTCCTTAAACGATGACCAATGGAAGTTTATCGAATTCTCAAAATAATTTTAGCGTACATAAATACGTTTTCTTTCTGTACCGCTTCCGATCTTTTCAATCTTTGCTGTGCCGCTCGATCCAACAGGCATAGGATCATTAATATACATATAGTGATACCCATCCCGAATTAAGTATCCTTGGCAAACTCGATAATGATTTG
>CAZCKG010000272.1:0-3690 GCA_964498825.1 uncultured Methanosarcinales archaeon | reverse complement strand
CCTTTCAATCTATCCCTTTATAAGTTTTGACAGTCCATAACATTTTATATATCTTAAATAAAATATACTCAAAGTTCAGGGCTTAATGTGCCCTATTATTGTAACCAATACATTAGGTGAATGGATAATGGCACTTTTCCAAAAATATTCCTCAGATAGCTTCCTGGAGGTTCTGGATTCTGAAAACTCCAAGTCTGTAACTTCAATCGTGAAAGATGTCGGTTGTGGGAAGAATACTGCTAAAAGGTATTTACAGGAGCTTGAAAAAGCAGGTAAAATCAAGAGAACAGGAATTGAATGTTCAATTCACTATGGATATGTGCGTGTACCTGATACGCCCCAGCCGTCCAGGAAAACTAAAGAGGAGCTGGAAGACGATATTCATTTCCTGTGTTGTACTGACGGTTTTTATGAAGAGCATCCTGATAATCAACTGGCCCGATTAATGTGCAACCTGGTCCGAAGTGCTGATCCAGAGATATATCCTGATTATGTGATTGACGTGAAAAGAGTAGATGCTGACCTTGCTCGTCTGCGTGCGTGGCTATTGAAGTAATCATTTTATGTAACTAATCATTTTATGTAATTGTATTGGATCTGTTCAATTTTAGCCAATCTGATAGATTAACAATCTATGGGCCTTTCTGGCAATAGGAAATAAATTTGCAATCTTAAATGCAGTCCTGATGCCAAAACTCAGATTGTCGATTTCTTCATTGGCAGTAAAAAATTTTTCCTCAACAAGCCGAATTTCAGGCCCCCAATTTTCCAGTTCTCTCGGAGTATCAATTCCCCACTGAATAACTGCGCCTGTTTCTTTTATTGAAGGATGGTTTTTTACTTTTCTGGCAGCAAACGCGCTAAAAGCGTCAAAAATCAGGGTGAAATTTCCCAGCCTTTCCGTAAGTTCTTTTACCAGCTGCTTGATTTCATTTTCTTTCAGGTACATAAACAAGCCCTCGGCTATAACAATATACTTCTTTTTTCCAGCTGGTATTTTTTCCATCCATATCTGTTCGGTAACTGAAGACCCTATCAAATGATAACAATCAGTTTCCTCATAAAAACGTCGGCGGATATTAATTACCTCCGGGAAATCCACTTCATACCAGTCCACATGACTATTTTCAATTCTATCATACCTGCTGTCAAGTCCACAGCCCAGATGCAGCGCCACACTCCCGTCATTTCTGCAAAGATAATCTTTTACAAAATTATCGATTAACTTCGCTCTTAAACACATCATGATATTAGTCTTTTCAGGAATTTTCAGTGATGTGAAATTATAATCGAGCTGACTGATGATCTCAATTGCTTTTTTATCAATAAGTACAGGTGACTTTTTCTCGCTTTCTCTGGCTTTGCCGAATAATGGAATGAGCAAAGTTTTCATTTCTTTACTTAATGGTATTTTGTCCATATAGATCTCAGTATATTTAATGGCGTTCTGCCAAGCTTTTTTCAGATATTTTTCAGAATTCGATAAATTTTTGTAATCTATGAGGGTTATCAGAAGAGGCCGGGATAAGTAGGAAGTTGATCTTATACCAATTAGATGGTGTTGTCATGCTGAGGCTAAAACTAAAAAGCCTTAATATAATAAATAGATCCAGGTAATAAAACTGGTCTTCAGTTAAATATATATTCTATAAAAAATAAAATATAGACGCTCATGCAAAACAGGATTATTTATGGAATAGATATCGCTCGAGGATCTCCTCGGGCACGGGAACTTCCAAGATATGCCCTTGCTATCCTTAAGGACGGAGAGGTCTCTCATCAAAGCATGCTCCGTCGACAGAAGATTCTTAATATGATCCAGAAGGATAGGCCTGAAATTATAGCTGTTGACAATATCTTTGAGCTTGCTGCTGACAGAAATGAGCTCCTTTCTCTTATGGAACGCCTGCCTGATGGCGTTAAACTTGTCCAGGTTACGGGGGGGCTGCATCCTGAGCCGCTTGTCCGGATTGCAAGGAAACACGGGTTCTCTTTTGATCCTGAAAATCCGAATGATGAAGCTGAAGCCTGTGCCCGTCTGGCAGATATGGGGATTGGACATGAGGTTTCTCTTTTTGAAGATATTACTAAAATCAAAGTAAGCAGAGCCCGTTCCCTTGGCCGAGGAGGCTGGAGCCAGAATCGATACCGCAGGAAGGTACATGGAGCTGTGCTGCAAAGGAGCAGAGAGATTGAAAATGCTCTAAAAGACCTCTCAAGGGAAAAAGGCATCAGATTCGAAGCAGTAAATATCAAAGGTTTCGGGGGTTATGTCAGATCTGAATTTACCGTCTATGCAAAGCGTGGAGAGATACCAATACATCCTATGGCCAGCAACGATGCTCAAGTAATTGTGAGAAATGTAGAACGCGATAAAATCCGCTATGTCCCTCTTAAACAAAAGAACCCGAGACGTAAATTCACAATAGTAGGACTCGATCCTGGTACTACAGTGGGCATAGCCATTCTGTCCCTGGATGGAGACCTTCTCTATCTAAAAAGCTTCAGGGGTATAGCTCCTGATGAAGTGGTCAAGATTATTGCAGAATACGGAAAACCCGCAGTTATCGCAAGCGATGTTACTCCAATGCCAGGCTCGGTAGAAAAAATCCGACGAAGCTTTAATGCAGTTCCTGCAAGCCCCGGAATTGAAGTCTCGGCCGAAGAAAAAATTTCGCTTGGAAAGACCTTTGGTTATTCCAATGACCACGAAAGGGACGCACTTACTGCGGCTCTTCTCACATACAGGAGTTACAAGAATATTTTCACTCGGATTGAAAAGAAAGCTCCTGAGAATATAGACCTTGAGCTGGTAAAGTTTAATGTAATACGCGGAGATTCTATAGAGGCTGCGATCGAAAAAGTCCGGGCATCAGGTTCACCTGAAAAGCCCAGGGTTTCTGAGCGTCCTGAGAAGTCAGAGGAAAAACCCCTTGATGAAGCCCTTTTGAAAATGAGAGAGACCATCCAGAGACAGGGTGAGCAGATCCAGAATCTGCAGGAATATCTGGATGAATTAAAAGAACTGCTGGTCGCAAAAGACAGGAAAATCTCAAAGCTTGAATCAAGATTAAACGGTTTCAAAAAAGAAGTTTACAGTGAAGTGAGGAAGTCAAAAGAGATCAAAATCAGGGATGAAACGATAGAAAACCTGAAAAAAGAGCTTACTCATAAAAACAAAACCGTAAAAGAACTTCGGCGCAGGAGCAATAAGCTGCGGAAAATTCAGAAAATGGAAATTCGAGGCGAAGGTACCCCTGTAAAAGTCATTGCCGCTTTTACAAAGGAATCAATTGCCGAAACAAAAGAGAAATACGGGCTTAAAGAAGGAGATGTTGTTTTCCTGGAGAATCCAAGCGGGGGCGGAGCCGCTACAGCTCAGATTCTTGTAGAAGCCAGGGTTCGGGCAGTTATTATCCCTGAGGACATCTCGCATGCAGCAGATGAGACCTTATTCAAAGGAAATGTGCCGGTTTTAAAAGATATTCTTCTTGAAAGGGCTGAAGATTTTGCGATGGCAGAGCCGGAAAGCCTTAAAGCAGCAATTGTTGCCTGGGAAAAGGATGCTGAGGAAAAGCATCGCCGGGCCAAGGAAGACGAACTTCAAAGCCTTTTTGAAGAGTACAGGAGTGAGAGAAGAAGAGGCATTATTTAAGTTTCTATTTTGAGTTTCTTTGAGTTCTCCAAACT
>CAZCKG010000271.1:0-3690 GCA_964498825.1 uncultured Methanosarcinales archaeon | reverse complement strand
TTTGCAGATCAAGAATCTAAATAAATTTCGAGTTTAAAAGAAAATAATAATTTCTGAAAGTCAAAATAGATTACTCAGAAAAACTCAGAAGCTCATTCAGATATAAGGCTTTTCAAATAATCAAGAAGAGCGGTATGGTTTTCAAGTACGAGATCGGCATGCTGAATCTTTTCAGGCTTAAGCATACTTGCAACTGCTACGCAGTAAAGTCCTGCTCTTTTGGCTGCAGTAATACCCAGAGGTGCATTTTCAACTACAACACATTCGTTCTTTGTCACATCAAGTTTCTCAACAGCTTTAAGATAAGGGTCGGGATCAGGCTTTCCGCGTTCCAAATCACTCCCGTTAATGATAACTTCAAAGTAGCCTGGAAAAAATTTATCTACAATTTTTGTTACTGTATTGACATTTGATCCGGAAACCATAGCAAGCCTGAAATGCTTCTTTAATTCCTCAAGACAGTCCAGAACACCTTGAAAAGGCTTTATCTTATCAAACTCCAGAAACTCACGCTTTCTTTCAGGAAGCTGCTCGAAATGCCCGGCTTCAGGATCTTTGCCAGCCTTTTCAAATATTGCTTTAATTAACCTTGCATCGTTTGAGCCCTCAAGTTCATAAATATCTTCCCTGCTGATGGTAATACTGATTTCCTTGAAGGCTTTAACCCAGGCATCTGCCTGAAAAAACATGGAATCCACAAGGACCCCATCCACATCAAAGATTATCGCTTTTAACATCTATGTAATAGATTACTGTAATCTATAATAAATTTTGTGAAAATAATCTTTCCAGGAATTCTCTATATAGAAATATCTTAAGTTTTTAGCTAAATATGGACTTATACTTTTATTTGTTATACTTATCGTAAATATAACCGCCCAGCCAGTAACCTAGAATGGCAAATGCAGCGGTACCTGGAGCATAAAAAGGGACTTTAGATTCTGGAAGGTGGATGAATAAATTGAAAAATAGAAGATATGAAATCAAAAAAATTATAAATCCGCTTAGTTGTATCTGTATTTTTGTTATATGCAGGTTTATCAAAACTCCCTCTTCCAATATATGAATATAGAAATCTCAGATCTTTGGCATGTGCTTGTAAGATTTCACTTTTACTCTATTTTTCATTTTTTCTTCATTATTATTCTTCACTTTTACTCTTCAGATGGTTCTTCACTTTCCTTCTTCACTTTTTTCTTCTCTTCTTCTTTCTTGAAATCAAGAGAAACAGAGTTGATGCAGTAACGTTTCCCCGTAGGTGCAGGCCCGTCTTCAAAAACATGCCCCAGGTGGCTTCCGCAACGGGAACAGACTACTTCGATCCTGTTCATGAAGTGGCTGGTGTCTTCTTTGAGCCTTACCTTGTCACTGGAAATCACATCGGAGAAACTTGGCCAGCCAGTTCCTGACTCAAACTTGGTATCTGAAGAAAAGAGTTCCTGTCCGCAGGCAGCACATGTATAGATTCCTTTTTCCTTGTTATAATACAGGTTGCCGGAAAAAGGTCTCTCTGTGCCTTTCTGCCTCAGGACATTATATTGTTCAGGAGTAAGAACCTTCTTCCATTCATCTTCTGATTTTTCGGTTTTATTCTCTGCCAGTCACAAACCCCCTTTATGCATATAAATATTCATTCCGGGAATATTATATTTTTCTTCTTAGCAGGCAAATTATATCTTATTCGTGTCTGAGAGAATCTACTGGCTTCATTTTTGCAGCTTTCCTTGCAGGATAGACCCCGGATACAAAGCCCACGAAAACGGCTACCAGGAATCCGGCTATTATCAGGCTGAAAGGGAATACTACAGGAAGATCAAGGGAACTTTCCACTCCGTAGGCACCTGCAATACCTAAGGTGCTTCCAATAACTCCTCCGAAGACTCCAAGCAGGATTGACTCAACCATAAAAAGGAAAAGGATATCAAAGCCGGTAAAACCAAGAGACTTGAGTACTCCTATCTCCCTTGTCCTTTCAGTTACGCTTACAAGCATAATATTCATGATTCCTATTGAACCTACAAGGAGGGAAATTAAGGCAACTGTTGTCAGAAAAGAACTGAGGGCCGCTGCCATCATATCAGTCTGCTCCAAAACTTCGGCCTGATTGATAAGCATATAGGGTCGTGCCTCTTTGTCTTCAAACTCTCTGTCGGCAATCCCGAAGTTCCGGGCAAGGCGTTTGTCCACTTCATCCGAAGTATTCTCAATGGTTGCAGGGTCATTGGCCATTGCAAAGACTCCTCCATAGTCCGTTTCTCCAAGGATTTCATTCATTACATGGATAGGAATCAGCACAGCTTCGTTATCGTCATATGCCTGGATAAAGGTGTTTTCTGGATTCTGGATTATTCCTTTAACCCTGAAGGTCTTTGTAACGGTCTCGTTTTCCCCTACCCTGAAACTTATATTTATAGAGTTTCGGACTGAGATGTTCCGATCAAATTTTTCATTTGCAACATCGTGCCCGATAACAGCTACATAGCCGTCGTTGTCGTTAATGAAAGTCCCTTTCTGGAGTTTGGTATTCGCCACTTCATCGTAATCCGCCCCTACTCCGCTTACCATTACATTTTTAGTCTGGGACATGTACGTAACTTCCGCAGTCTGGGATTTCAAAGGTGAAACTCCGGAGATTCCAGGAGTATTTTCAACGAGTTTCATCTCATTATCGTAGAAAATTTTTGGTTCCATTCCCTGAATATAAATGAAATTCGACCCTATATTAGTTACCTCATTTGTAAAATGCTGGTTGAAACTTGCCCCAAGGGACACATTAGCAATTACAGCCGCAACTCCGATAACGATTCCAAGCACGGTAAGGGTTGAGCGCATCTTTGCGCTTTTAATGCTTCCAAGCGCTATTTTTCCTGCACTTAAAGGGGGGATCATGAATTAGGGCTCCGTTTTAAGTCTTTTAAGGGTGGGTAAAGTCAAGAATTGAGATAAAAGCTTACTTTCCTTAACTTTCTTTAAATGAATCTATTAAACATATAAATCCTGCTGAATAGAAAAGCTAGAGTTACATAATAAGGAAATAAATACCTGGTACAGGAAGGAAATAAATACTTGATACAGGATAAAATGTTTGAAAATAAGTATTAGAGGACATAATATGACTTTTAATATCCGCCCTGAAACCCCCTCAGACTACCCTGCAATAATCGAAGTAAACGACCTTGCTTTCGGACAGCCTGCTGAGGGGAAACTCGTTGAAAACCTCAGGAAAAACCCCAAATTTGTCCCTGAACTTTCACTTGTAGCAGAAGCTGATGGAAAAATCATCGGGCATATTCTCTTTTTCCCGATAATAATCAGATCAGCTACAGGAAAGGAAAAGGAGACGATTTCACTTGCTCCCGTGGCAGTTAGGCCAGAATTTCAGAAAAAAGGTATAGGAGGCGAACTTATAAAAACAGGTCTTGAAGTTTGCAGACATCTAGGATATGATTCTGTTATAGTTCTCGGGCATCCTGAGTACTATCCGAAGTTTGGGTTTAAACAGGCTGGCTCCTGGGAAATAAAAGATCCTTTCGGTGCGCCTGCTGAAGCTTTTATGGCGCTGGAATTACAGGAAGGAGCTCTTGAAGGCGCAGGCGGGGTTGTAGAATATCCTGAAGAGTTCAATAACGTGTAAAGAATAATTAAAAGATCTAAAACTAAATAATTTGGAATTTTGACGTTTAAATATTT
>CAZCKG010000270.1:0-3699 GCA_964498825.1 uncultured Methanosarcinales archaeon | reverse complement strand
GAGGACGATCAACAAACATCTAACAATAAGTTAGAAAGTATTACTTAGGATATTCGTCTTACTATAAAATGTTTATGAGTTTCACGCAATTCATGTTTAGAAGAGAAAGGTTCAGAAGAGGAGAATTGAAAAATGATTCTCAAAAGTATAATACTTTTGTGAGTATTCTATATCAAATTAGGGAAATCTCAAAATTTGTCATTTTGGTTGTTGACTATTAGTCGATAATGCTATCTTTCCCAAAACACTCTTAGTGTCGCATCATGCCTTTTTTGCAATTATGCCTTGTGATTCAGTGAGGTTATAGTAGACGTGCTTTAATGCACAAAATGTACACTTCTACATAGAAATCAATCATGAAAATATCAACTTTATAATTAGGGATAACCAATTCACACATTCGCAAAAATTAATAAATTGAATCTCAATAATAAAATTGGATAATAGTGGCCTCTATTTCAACCTTTATACATTACAACTCTTTAAAACTAGAAGTAACCTATTTAAATTTCAAACACCTATTTATGTTTATTACTCCAGCCTAGTTTTCAGAATACTTTGCTTTCCTTCTATAAATCTCGGCCTGTCCGGAATATCAAGGATCCCTAAAAGCGTTGCAGCAAAGTCTTCCTGCCCGTATTTCCCACTTACAACTCCGCTTTTCGTATCGAGTGTGTGTACTATAAGCGGAATTAGCTGCGCTTCATCGGTGCCCGTGAATTTTTCGGACTGGTGCCCGCCTTTGGAATCATTTTTGGAAAAACCCATTCCGTGGTCTGCTGTGAGGACAAAGGCGAGGTCATTTTTCTTGCATAGCTGATAGAGGGGAGAAAGGTCGGCATCAAGGCATTCAATGCAGTCTATATATCCATAATTGTCTCTGTGGTGCCCGCTTGAATCTACAGCTCCTACATTTACAGTGAGCAGGTATTTTTGCTCCGGCATATTTGAGGCCATGTATTTCACAACAGCACATGCAGTCTCTATACCCCACCTGTCATATCCGCTATATCTTTCCCGCGTCTCTTTTGATTTTACATATCCTGGAGCTTTATCGGCTGCGTCTTCCAGAACCTTTACGAGTCCTTCAGGTATCGCAGTATCAGGGGAATGTACGTGCTTTTCAAGCACGATTTTCATGTTGTTTATCGAGTTGTTTTCGTCTTTGAGGATAATATCCTGTTCAGCGCATATCGACCCGGAATCCCCTCTCTCCATTATCGCAATGCAAAGATACCCTTGTTCATGCAAAATATCGAAAACGGTAGCTTCTTTGAAACTTACAAGCTCACTGTCCGCACCCGGATTTCCTGTAACAAGGACTGAATGTCCACCTTCTGTAAAGGTCTGAGGAGCGCGGAATTCAAGAACTCGGGAACTTTCTTTCCATATTTTCGGAATATTCTCGAGCCTGGCCTTTTCGAGAGCTGTGCCGTCAAGAGCATATGGGGTAAGTTCTGGATAGATAAAAGGAGCGCTGAGCCCGTCCACAATTAGTACGACTGCACCTTCAGGCGTATTAACAGGATTTATCTCCATTTCAGTAAGTGCAAAAGCAGGTAATGAAAATGTTGAAACGAAAAATAATATCGAAAGAAAAAACAAGGGTGAGAAGAGCTTTAAATTTCTGTTTGAAACAAGGCTGAAACCTATGGCTGCCGACATCATCATAAATAATTTTACTTTAAGCTATAAAGAATTTACCTTTTTAAGCTGGTTCTCGTTAAAAGCATACTTACTAAAGCATATTGTTTTACTTGACTTAATCAAATTATTCTAAAATGAGGAGATTTATTTAAGTTTCTCATTTTGGATCTTTTCTACGTTTTTTTGCTTTCAGGTTACATTTTTAAATCATTATTCTATCTTAACCATTATTATATCAGGAAGAGAAAGAGTTAATTCTATACGATTTGCCGCAATACCTAGAATTCTGGCAAAAATTATTCCCGGATCAGAAAATAGGAAATATTCATATGAAAATGAACCCACGCTGTACTTATTGCCTGCTTTCAAGAGTGCACTTTCAGGCCAAGCTTTCTACTGACGATGAAGATCTTATTAGCAAGACCATCCATGAATGCCTTGGAGTCATGAATAAACATTACAGCCCTGAAGCAGTATCTGCCTCAATAGCCACTAAAATTCACAGGAAATGTTACGAAGTCCTGGAAAACAACGATCCTTATGCGGTAACAAAGAAGCTCATCAACCAGGCTGCAATGAAAGTCCTGCCTGCAGCAAAAGAAAAAATCTATGAAAATTATCCGAATGACACGGAACTTTTCAGAAAGGCGGTGCTGGCATCAGTAATTGCGAATTACTTCGATTTCGGGATCATGGGCTTTGATGCCAGTGAAGATAAATTTGAGGCTACTTTTTTGAAATACTTCGAGCACGGGCTTGATGTGGATGATACTCCTAAGATGCTTGGACTCTTGCAGGATGTTGTTTATATTGCCGACAACTGTGGAGAAATTCTCTTTGACATGCTTGTTTTTGATATCATTAAAAAACTGGGAGGAAAAATAACGCTTGTAGTTCGAGGAGGGCCAATTCTTACAGATGTAACCCTGGAAGAGGTAAAAGAGTTTGAAATTGACAAAAGGGTTGACCGTATCCTGACTACCGGTTCAAATGCAGTTGGAGTCCTGATAGAGGAGGCCCCAGCCGAACTGCTCAAATCCATGAAAGATGCAACTCTTATCATCAGCAAGGGTATGGCTAATTATGAAACTCTCTCAGAACATAACTTCGGTCCTATTGCTTATATGCTTCTTACAAAATGTGAGTGTGTAGCTGAGGATCTCGGGCTCGAGCAGGGCCTGTCCGTTGCAAAACTGATGAATTATCCCTGAAGCTTTTGTCAGATAGCTTTTGGATAGGTTTCTTTTCGGCAACTTTTTATTGATCCGGGTTACTAATAGTTTAAAGAAATAGAAGAAATAAAATTGGCTTAATTAATTAAGCCAATTATAATGGGTCTCCATTATAATGGATTTTGGTTAATTAAACCGATTCTAACAGATTTAAATAAGTCTAAATGTTTAAAGAATTAAGGAGAATGGAAGATGTGTGAAATAAATGCTATTTTGCTTCGTGGAGACAGACGTGAAAGGATTATGGATTCCGTGGCAAAGATTCTTGTTGAAGGCAACTCTGTCCATCTGACCGGAATTTTAGGGGATAAAATGACTGTTGAAGGGTCAATTAAAGAAATCAATTTTTCACGTAGTGAAGCCCTTATTCTTGCGAATTAAACTTTTTGTTTTTTACTTTACTTCTTTCAGAGGCTTCCAGCTTCTCTGACTTCTTTTCCCAGCTTTTCTTATTCTTTTTGATTCCCAAGAAAAGACTAACAGTTTATCTTTTAGGTGATAAGGAGACACCGACAACAAATAAGGGTATTAAAACAGTCATTAATAAACATGTTTATTACTTCGTAGACGTCTTAATTGTCTCCATAGCTATTGTTTTCGTCATCTGAGCAATTATAATCCGGAAAACTTAACTTTAAAAGATTTAGAGGTTAAAGGGTATGAAAGATTTCTAAAAAAAGCCAAAAAGTTTAAAAAAATGAGTCCCTATCTTGTGATAATTGTTACTTTGCAAAAAGTATGTTCAATATAATAATCAATCCTGTCTAGGTCGTGTCCCCAAATCATTGACTTAATTTTATATAATTTTGAATCTATTATT
>CAZCKG010000269.1:0-3716 GCA_964498825.1 uncultured Methanosarcinales archaeon | reverse complement strand
CTTGCAAGGAAAATTCCTCCTGCAGGGCCCAGAAACTCTGCAAGCCTTGTCTGGAGGACTGCCCTGAAGATAAGCTCCTCTACTAAAGCAACAATAAAAACCATTATGAATATAAGACTTAATACATTTACCTGAGAGAGATCAGGGATAAGGGCTCTGGATCCTATCAAGAGATATTCCGCTTCTCCAAAAGCCAGGCCTGCAATGATGGAGAATGGAAGGTAAATCCACATTTTCTTAAGGGTATCCTTTTTTTTCTCAAATATGGAATCCTGATGAGCAGTGGCAATTATCACCGACATTGCCAGAGGCGCATAAATGAAGATAAATGAGTAAAGGTTAACCTTGAAAAAGATTGGCATTGAAAGGTTTACCAGCCGGAAAATTGGTAGAAGCAGAAATGCCTGGTGGATTTTGCGTATCTCCTGCTTTTTTGTAACTGCTGTTGAGAATGAAAGGGTTAGAAGGAGAAGAGTGTAAACTATTGAGGCCTCTTTTAACCTCCCTCCAAAAATCATCAATTCAGCAAATATAATTGCAAGCGCGGGGATTCCTGCATAATATATTTTTTTCAGAAATCCAATTTTTTCTTCCGTTGGCATTTTAAACATTTTCCCGAGCTCCGGCAAAGAAATCTGTCCTCTTTCCAGCTCTGAAGTTGGAAAGTCTGATGCTGCCATTTTCAGGCCTCCTTAGTAACAATACTCTTATTGGTAACATTAATCTCACTGGTAACATTAATCCAGAGATGCAGATCCCTGTAAGGCACTGTTTTTTCGGTTTCGTTAAAAATCAGAAACTCTAGTTTCATATTGTTTCCTTCAAAAGGAGGAGTAAAAGTAACTGGATTTTCCCAGGACATATTGTGTTCAAGGTGTATCTGTTTCTGGTTTTTCGGGAGAGGCAGAGAATTGTTTTCAAGCTTTATCTCCATTGTATAATCTACGGGTCCGTACTCATGATTAACAATACCTACAATGACCGTCCCATTTTCTCCCTTGACAAACTCTGTAGGATAGTTACCAGCTGTTCCGTTAGCTCCAAGAATGTAGAATTCAGTAAAATGTTCTCTTTCTTTAGGAACTCCTATCACGTAAGCCAGGCTACCCATGGAGGCCAGAATCAAAACAACCACAAAGAATGCAAGAACTTTATCAACATTAGATTGAGCAGTACCTAAAATTTCAGTTTTCAAATTCAGGAAAGAAGCTTTAAGTGACATTTCAGAAATTTCGGTTTCAGGCAATAAGCTTCTTTTGTAGTACGCAACTAAGCACATAAGGAGAGTAAAAACCGAGAGTCCTGCAAGTACAGGAATTTCCCTGATCCCCCATACAGTATAGTTCAGACCTAATCCTAAAATTGGAACAAGTGCAATACTCAGCCCTAAGGAGACGACGGCTCTCTCAATCCCCTCAAGATCTTTTTCTGCAGGAAAGATAGCTCCAGTCAGGGCATAGCCTGGCAAGAATAGTACCAGAATAATACCCAGGTAGGTGCGCAGGAAGTTTTCACTAAGTACAGGCACGAGTATGAAGATGTCAGTAAGAAGCACAAGACCTGCAACAAACATCAAATCAAGAGGAAGTTGTCTTTTTCCGGCCATTTTTATCACTGATGAAATTTTTGATACTTTATCTTCTTTGAATTTATACTTATGTGAGCCTTCAAGCAACCTGCTGTTTTTATGTATATTTTTCAAATCAAGCTATATTTTCAGGTTTTATGTCGCAGGAGATAGGATGGAACATATTACATTATATAATTAAGTGCATCGCATGGCACTTTTTCTCACTAAAATTCTCAATTTTGAGTATGTCCTGTTCCTATGTCGGATCTTGTACCTCTGAATGATCCCCTTAATTACGCAAATTTTTGATTCCCCAATATTCATAAGGCTTTTTTCTATGAAAAATTTTCCCTCTTTGAAAGGCTTTTTAAAGACTGAACTATTTCCTACGCCTCTGAAATACTCCAACTTTATGTGAGACAACTCGGGAATGCATAGAAAATTTTATTTTGTATTTTTCCCATTTCTGCAAACATGAAAGTGCTGGTTACAGGGGGAGCAGGTTTCATAGGCTCCCATATAGCTGAGTATTTTGCAGAAGCAGGACACACAGTCAGGATTCTGGACAATCTTGTCACGGGTTTTCTAAGGAATATCCCTCAACACAAAAATGTAGAGTTCATTCAAGGAGACATATGTGACTCTTCTTTAGTTGAAAAGGCGGCTTCGGGAATAGATTATGTATTTCATGAAGCTGCACTTGTATCTGTACCTCTGAGTTGCGAAGTTCCGGCTGAAGCTTTCCGGATCAATACTCTAGGAACCCTTAACGTATTACAGGCCTGCGTTAAAGCTGGAGTAGATAAATTCGTAACTGCGTCCTCAGCTGCTATTTATGGAAACAATCCTATTCTTCCAAAGAGCGAAGACATGTATCCTGAACCAGCCTCGCCCTATGCAATTTCCAAACTAGATGGAGAGTATCTGGCAAGAATGTTCTATGAGGCTCATGGGCTCCGGACTACATGCCTGCGTTACTTTAATGTCTACGGTCCCCGCCAGGATCCGAAGTCTCCATACGCAGCTGTGATTCCTATTTTCCTTGAGAGGGCAAAAGCAGGAAAAGATTTGGTTATCTACGGAGATGGCCTCCAGAGTCGGGACTTTGTGCATATCAAAGACGTAGTCAGGGCAAACGCTGCAGCCCTTAAGCATGGAGATGGACAGGTCTTTAATGTGGCTATGGGAAAAAGTGTAACAGTCCTGGAGCTTGCCGAAAATATTATTAAGTTGACAGACTCTTCCAGCAGGATCGTACACGCCACGCCAAGAGCAGGTGATGTTAAGGACTCTCTGGCAGATGTGTCAAGAATTTCCGGCTGGTGGAAAGGAGAGATTGAACTTCAAGAAGGATTAAAGAGTCTAATTTAAAAGTTTGAAGGAGCAGTTTTCTTTTAAAAATAGGGTAATTACAGAAGACAGAATATGTCTCCTGTTTTACTTTTACAATACCTTCTTATTGTTCAGGTTTCTTTTTCCTCATTATAATTGCGCCTACAATGAGAATGACAATTAGTCCTGCAAGGAAGGTTGTAATTTTCAAAATTGCTTGATTTTTGTTTTCCTGGGAAGTAGTGTCACTGGTTGACTTGGTTTCGTCCTGTGCCACATTTTCTGAACATACATCATTTTCTCCGTCTTCCTCCTCAATTGTTACCTTATTCTTTTCGGCTGAGATTGCAAATGGAGAGAAACTGGGAGCTTCAGCTTCAAAGTAGATATACTCTTTATCTTCGTTAATCTTCTTGGTAGGAAGGTGGTTCCACTTTTTGTCACTGAAGTGCTGAAGGACTAATGAGTCTATATTGATGTTATTTTCATCAATCCAATCCTTACTTACTTTAAAGCCCACAGTTGCATTTTCTATGTTATTCGAATTTGCAAAACCACTGTTTCCGACCCAGATATTTACGTATTTGTATATTTCTCCTTCAGGCTTTTCTGGAGTTAGACTTGATTTTTCTTTTAATTCTTCGATAATTGCAGTGGTTTTTCCAGCAGTTTTCTTTGCATTAAATGTCACGTAGTTGATACAGGTATCTCCCTTTTTGAACTCAAACTTTATGAATTCACCACTTGAGATATACTGCTGACAGAGCTCCTTACACTTGATGTTTTTAGAAGATTCGGGAGATGTACTGCCTCC
>CAZCKG010000268.1:0-3728 GCA_964498825.1 uncultured Methanosarcinales archaeon | reverse complement strand
TAAAACAAAAGGAAAATTTGTTCTTTTTTTCAATGTATAATTTTTTCAATGTATAATTTTTTCAATGTATAATTTTTCCAATGTATAATTTTTCCAATGTATAATTTTTCCTTTATAAAAGTCTGCTAAAGACTAAATATAAGTTCACCTCTTCTACATTAATAAAAAATTTATAATGTTGGCAATTGACAGCTTTAAAAACTTATTCTCATTCGGAAGCTGTCAGCTATGAAGTCGAGTACTAAATGTTTTAGAGAGTGCGGTATATGAATGTTCTACTTGCTCAAATTTAAAAAATAGAAAGATACCCCTAAAATCAAATTTGAGAGCAGTAACTCGACAATCAGGATCAATAAACGAAATTTGTATTGTAAAATTAAAGCATGTTATGAAGTAAACTTTTCGACTTTTCATTCCTACCCATCTGGAGGCTATAATGATATGCACATTCAAAAACTCAAAAATAAGAAATTATCTAACATCATTTCCAGAAGCTGCATTTATTTTGCGCTCTTAATTATGCTGTTATACCCTGCATGTGCAGGTAGTTCAGAATTAAACTCACAATCTAGATTAAATTCTGAATTTCCAGAGTTTCCTGATAATTTAGGAAACTTGACCCCCTACTATTATGATATGGATGGAAATTTGGTAACTATAAATCTGAGTCTCCAAATGGCTTCATTAGATCCTGCGTTTCTGGATTACCTGAAGCATCCGGAAAATTGGGAATCTCATCATTACGATGAAGATGGGAATCTAAGAACTTTAGGAATAATTCCTTCCCCTAATTCTGTTTACTGGCCTGAAAACTATAGTTATTATAGTTACAATCCAGAACCGGAGTCCAGCCCAAATTCTTTCTCAATTCCAAGTATTGAGTCAGCCGGACAATATTCAGCAGAATCTTCGGGTACCGAGTCAACCGGACATTATCCAGCAGAATCTTCAGGTACTGGGTCAACCGGGCAGTATCCAGCAGAATCATACTTTAGCCTTGTTGATGAAGGACGGGTAACTCCTGTTAAAGATCAGGGCTCTGCAGGTGCTTGCTGGACATTTGCTTCACTTGCTTCACTTGAATCATATTTAACCCCTGTTGATGCCCTCCAATGGGATTTTTCGGAGAATAATATGAAGAATCTCCTTTCCGAAGATTATTCCGAAGGATTTGACAGAACTCACGATGCTGGAGGAAACACATGGCAATCAGCTGCATACCTGACAAGATGGAACGGACCTGTAATCGAATCTGACGATCCTTATAATCCTTCCTCTGGAGTGTCCCCTACCAATAAATCAGTACAAAAACACGTTCAGGAAATAGTTATCTTGCCGCCGCGGAGTAACGCCACTGATAACAATTTGATCAAAAAGATGATTAAGGAAAAAGGAGGAGTCTATGGATCTATTGTTGTGGACTGGAATTGTTTTGGCTCAAAAGACGGCTACAAGTGGGTAACTTATTATAACCCGGTACTTTCTTCGAGTGATGCCAACGGTCATTCCGTATGTATCGTCGGCTGGAATGATAACTTTAGCAGGAACGAGTTCAATTCTACTCCTCCAGGAAATGGAGCTTTTATCTGCAAAAATAGCTGGGGTACAGGTAATGGAATTAACGGGTCCGGGTACTTTTATATTTCTTATTATGATGCAAACCTTGGTACGAAAGACAGTAAATTTCCTACCTTAGCCGTGTACACAGCCAAAAGCCCAAACAATTACGAGAATACTTATCAATATGACCCTCTGGGCTGGACGAGTAGTGTGGGATATAAGGATTTAACATATTCATGGGCTGCTAATGTTTTTACGGCTAAATCAAATGAGGAGCTTAAAGCTATAGGTTTTTACACGCCAATGCCAGATGTCAACTATAAAGTTTATGTCTACAGCGATCCCTCCCTCCCTTCAGTTAAGGGTACTCCTATATTCAATACCTCAGGTAGCTTTGAATTGCCAGGTTATCATACAATTGAGCTCGAACAGAAAGTTCCTCTAAAAGCAGGCCAAAAGTTCTCGATTGTCATGAATATCAGTTCCGGCTCTGAGTCTTATATAAAATTCCCTGCTGAGTACAATATCACTGATTATTCGAGCAAAGCAAGAGCTAACCCAGGAGAAAGTTATCTCAGTCCCGATGGTACAGCCTGGGCAGATTTGACAAGCTATTACCCCGCCTCAAACTTCTGTATAAAAGCATACACCTCTACCCCTGACACCCAGAAGCCTGTAATAAACTCGGTTAGCCTGAACAATACTGCTCCGAACGCTGGTGCCCTTATCAGGATGAGTGTAAACACTACCGATAACGTTGTAGTAAGTTCTGTTGAAACTTCCGGTTCTCCATTAACCCATTTAAGCGGAGATCTCTGGGAAGGAACAATAACAGCAATTTCCGGGAAACATTCAGTAAATGTTTCAGCCAGAGACAATGCAGGAAATCTTGCATGGAATAACTCTACAAGTTACACCGCAACCACTAATAGTTATACTGCAACCACTAATGACACTCAGAAGCCTTTAGTAAACTCGGTTAGCCTGAACGATACTACTCCGAATACTGGAGACTTAATTAAGGTGAGTGTAAACGCTACTGATAACGTTGCAGTAGGTTCTGTTGAAGCTTCCGGTTCTCCATTAACCTATTTAAGTGGAGATACCTGGGAAGGGACAAAAAAAGCAATTTCCGGGAAACATTCAGTAAATGTTTCGGCCAGAGACACTGCTGGAAATCTTGCGTGGAACAACTCTACAAGTTATACTGCAACTACTCCTGACACTCAGAAACCTGTAATAAACTCGGTTAGCCTGAACGATACTACTCCGAATACTGGAGACTTAATTAAGGTGAGTGTAAACGCTACTGATAACGTTGCAGTAACCTCAGTTGAAGCTTCCGGATCTTTACTGAAACATTTAAGTGGAGCTATTTGGGAAGAGAAAATAGCAGCAATTTCAGGAACCCATTCAGTTAATGTCTTGGCCAAAGATGCTGCTGGAAATCTTGCGTGGAATAACTCTACAAGTTACACTGCACCCACAAAGGATACTGAACTACCGAAAATTAATTCAGTTAGTTCATATCCTGTCAATACGGCATCTGGTTCTATTATTAATGTCACAATTAATGCAACTGACAATATCGGAGTTGTAAATGTAACTGTAAACGGCATATCACTTACAAAAAATAAAAGCAGAGACTTATGGGAAGGGCAAATAAAGGCTCCATCGAAAGTTGGGAATTACGCTATTCCAGTCGTTATTCTGGATGCGGCTGGCAACAAGAAAGAAAGTTCATTTCCCTGTCATGTTCTCAGGCTTAAAGGAAAGACATACGTTAGTATGAATCCAGCATCGAAATCTGTAAAGAAAGGAAATACGGCTTCTATAGGGATTAGAATTAAGAATAATCAAAATATCGATGAAACTTTCAAAGTCAAAGTAGAAGGCGATACGCTTAAGAGTTCAAGAGGAACCTACACCTCCCTTTCATTCTCATGGACTGAAAAAATTTTGAGTTTGAGAGCTGGAGAGGAGACTACACTTCCTCTTGAAGTAAAAGTTTCGGCAAAAGCTTCTGGAACTCAGCGCTTAAAGGCAAGTGTATACTCAACATTTAGCGGATCCAGTTGGTCTACCAGGGGATCTTTGTTAGTGCGCTGATTAATCAGGCTTTGGTGCAAAAAATGATGAGGGTTTAAACTCTACTTTAACTCTACTAC
>CAZCKG010000267.1:0-3729 GCA_964498825.1 uncultured Methanosarcinales archaeon | reverse complement strand
GGAAAAAATTAAAAAATATCCTTTTTTCTCTTCAAGCTTTTACTTGGAACTACCTCAAACCTGCACTGATTTCATAAATTTTTGCAAGAAACTCAATGTTTTGAACAGCATTCTGTTCTATTCCAAGTTCATCCGGCGAAAAGCCAAGGGCAAGTCCAAGGAGCTGGGAATAATGAAGAACCGGGATTGAGTAATCAGTTCCGAACTTCTCATTGACTGCAAGCTGTCCCCTGTCAAACTGAAGGTGACAAAATGGGCACGCATTTACAATACAATCAACGCCTGCTTTTCGGATACATTCAAGTTTATGCTCGAGCATTTCCAGAGATTCGGCCGCGTGACCTGAGCGGACTCCTCCTCCTGCCCCGCAACACATCATCTTATCTGTGTAGTCTACGCTCTTTGCACCTGTGGCTTCAACAAGTTCGTCAAAGAAAACAGGAGCCTCTGTTTCTCCAAGCCCCCGCTCTTTTGAAGGCCTGATAAGATGACATCCGTAGTGCAGGGCTACTCTCAGGTCAAGGGGATTTATGATATATTTCCTGAGTTTTTCAGGCCCAAACTCTTTGTACAGAAATTCTATTATGTGTCTGACTTCTATAGTTCCCTTAAATTCCATCCCTATCCCTTTCAGGCAGCTGTTTGTGCAAGCTTTAATCTCAGGATCCCTTTTCAGCTCCATGTTTGCATCTGCAAGGGAACCATAGCAGCCATTACATACGGTCAGAATGTCCCTTTCCATCCTTTCCGAGAGAACAATATTCCTACTGGCAAGGGCAAGCCATGTTGCTTTATCAAAGGATTTGAAAACTCCGGGAGCAGGGCAACAGGAAGCTTCTGGCAGATCAGATACATCTATCTCAAGTCTCTGCAGGCAGAGTTTTGTTGCTTTTTCAATTCCTGGGTACCTGTTAGGTACGATGCATCCAAGAAATAGCGATAACCTTTTCATTATTTCTGCCTCCTTATTTTTCAGCCACGAGTTTATCAAATTTGCAGTTTTTCAAAAGATTTTTCAGTTTTTCCAGAGCTTCAGGATACTTTTGTATAGTCTCAGGTACGGGATCAAGTCCGAGTTCTTCCCTCTTTTTCTTTGTTTCTTCATCCAGAGGGACTGCATGTCCGCACTCCAGTACCATTTCCGAAACCCACCGGTGTTCTGGAAGCATGAAGCCTTCTCTTACTGCAAGTCTTCTGAGCTCTAGGAGGGCATCTGTGATCGGGATTCCACGTGGACAGCGCTCCTGGCAGGCATAACAGGTAGTACATAGCCAGAGGGCATCGTCTGAAAGAACCGCTGTCCTGTTCTTGCGTGCGTCCCTGATGATTCTTCGAGTATTTAGTCCGGTATGCCGTCCAGAAGGGCAGCTCCCTGTGCATGTGCCACACTGCATGCAGGTAAGCAGATCAAGTCCTGCAGTCTTTAACACTTTTTGTATTTCTTCACTCATACAGGTTCACTGTCTGGTTTTATTATCGATTCTTCCGTTTTAAAAAAGTAAACATAGGCCGAAAGAAGACAGATCAGGTTGAAATACTGAAATTATGGTTGAAATGCTACATTTATAGCAGTATTACAAATTATCAGGATTAATGTAGCTTTTAAGAAATTTTCTTAAATATTTTTTCCAATTTTTTAGCTTTATGTTCGTATTACTCTCATAATATTTAACATAGACTTAATCTGCTCAGAGTCAGTATTAAGTCTAGGATATGGAAATTTTGAATATTTGATTTCAAAAAACAGATTAAATCTTCTTATTTTCAGGGAGTTGAATTTGTTTTTGATCCTGGCTTACAGGATTTGATTTTTCCTTAATAGAAAAAGTTTATTATTTTTCTAGTGATATATGAATTTTGTCTTTTTCTATTTCATTTTTATCAGTTTTCTATTTTCTTCCTGTCACGTAGAAAACAAATTATTGGAAAAAATCCCATATCCCCATTTAAAGATCAACTTCTAATTCCCAGATTCTCTTTAGATATTTTTAGAACCTCTGGTTTTTGACATTATCAGGAAAAGTTTATTCCAAGATCCTTGAGTCCGTTAAGTTTTGCAAGATTAATCAAAAGAGGGGTCAAAGACTCCATTGTGCTTGCTTGTTTAAGAGGTCCTCCATCCAGAGGTTTGAGGCAGCCCATATGTCTTGTTAGCTCCATGACCATTTTCTTCGCTTCGGCATCATCACTGCATACAAGTGCATGGTGTACAGACTTGCATTTTACAATGTCCTTCAATTTTCCTGCCGGGATATTGTGGAAAGCTGCAACAACTTTTGTGGAGGATGGAACTTTTTTCTGGATTGCAAGGGCTGCTGAACCTTCAGCCGGAGGTTTGTATACGAAAAGACCTTCTTCTCTTACCATCGGAACTACAGGTGTGACAATTATCTTATTTTCAATAAATTCCTTGATTTCATCCATCAAGGGCAAAACATGGTCAAAATGAACTGTAAGAATTATTAATTCTGCTTCCTGTGCAGCTTCAAGATTTGTTTTTCCTATTATGGTTATTCTAGATGTATCAAAACCGCAATTTTCAAGCTCTGATAAAGCAGCTTTAGCAGCTTCATCTGCATGTTCCCTTGACCTGGAACCTATAACTATTTCATTTTTTATGCCTTCGGTCATAAGGTTTTGAAGTGCTAACCTTAGCACTAGGCCCTCTCCTATATTTCCGGTCCCTCCAAGGACAGCTATTTTTAGCTTTTCAGGATTCAATTAAAACAACCTCCAGTTTGCTATATCTTCCCTAACATATATAGAGGAGTTAATATAGCTTCTTATAACTTTTGTCCTTACTCAATCAATTTGAATATTCAATGTTAGTGATCCAATATTTTATCAAGTTATCTGAAAAGAATGTAAAAAATATGGGAAATATACTCCTGAATGAACTCGTTTTTCTCCTTTATATTTATATATTATTTAAAATCATATCTTAATTTTATTCTATAGTATACCCACATTATTTCAAAACAATTTTTTCATGTTGTCTCTAAATTCAGGATGAATTTTGTTATACACTACACTAAGTCTACTAGAATCTACAACTGTTTTTTTCATTCTCCACTTAAGCAGCAACTAGAATGATTTTTTATTCAAGAAGCAAAATTCCCACACATACAGTCTTTTCCGGTTTGCAAAATTCAAGTACAAAGCCTGCGTTTTCCATTGTCTTCTGGAGATTTATTCCCACAGCTTCGGGTGCAAAACGCCTCATTTCAGGTTTTACACATTTTTCAAGGTTACAGATTTCACACTCATTACAGGAACCAGGCCTGAGAAGATGTGCGAAGGTAAATCCTTCTCTGAAAGCTTCCTGTTCAAGTTCAAACATTTTATGAAAAGAGTCCTTTCGCAGTTCTCCCCAAGCTTCAAGGACGTCATTTATTTCTGTTGTATTGCATTCATCTACGATAAGAAGTGCACTGCTGTACTCCTCTATAACCTTTCTGAATTCATCAACTGACATAACGTGAGGAGGGCAGCTCAGCCTTTTTCCATAGCTTTTGCATCCATATGCGCACTTAAGGGCAATTCTGTTTTCAATCGGAATACCCTTCGCATCAAGGAGATAAGTTTTAAGGCCCATCTCTGAAGCTTTTTCAATAAGATCTTCGAATTTTCCAAGCATGATAACCCCTTTTCAAAAACCCATTTTTTTATATTGTTCCTGTTTATTTCACTTTTTGCTTCCTTTAATTTATCTATCTCTAATTATTTTTT
>CAZCKG010000266.1:0-3737 GCA_964498825.1 uncultured Methanosarcinales archaeon | reverse complement strand
TGATCGGCAAATGTGAGATATTTAATTTGCTATAATGAAGCTTACAAAGTCCGGGCTGAGCCTCGTTTCCTTTACAAGCCTCTCTATAGTATCCTCATCGGAAAGACCTTCTTCTCTAAGTTCTTTTATGCGGTCAAAAACATGCTGAGAGACTTCAGAATATTCATTAATATCTTTTCGGTGGCCCCATACATCGCCTTCAAGCAGAGAAATATTCTGCATGCAGAGATACATCTGTGCAGAACTGGAAATTGTCCTCTTGTATGAGCTTGGGATGTGGATCGCTTTTACTTCTGGACACTTCAGGATGAGCTTGAAAATATCCTTGTTAGAAGGTCTGAATGCCAGATGGATAATTTCTTCATCGAGTTTTAAAGTGTCTATTTCTTCTTTTGAACTTACAACTCTTATTTTCATTTTTCATCACCGTTCTTTCCAGGCTTTTAGAATTCTCATAGGGTTTTTAGGGTTTCGTGAAATTTTAAGAGCTTTTTTAAGTTTGTGAGGTTTTTGGGTTCCTTTCAGGCTTTTTTAGTTCATTTCTGAGCTCAATGATTTCTTTCTTGTTCCGATTCCTGTGCTTGGACGGTCAGTTTACCGAAAGGTATTTTTTTACTTATATTCTTTCTTACATTATAAATATTTTTATATATTGCCGTATCTATGCTATATTTATATGATACTATTTAATATTTTTCGGTAGGGATCTTTTTAAATTTACTAACTATGTTTTTGCAAAGAGATGCTTTTCTACTGAAAACTACGTGAAAAAACTCATTTTCTGATTCAGGCCTTTCTGATCTGGGAATTATGATTTTTTTTCGGTTCTCTTCCAAGCCTATTTCATTCATTTCATGCAAAATATATAGGGCGTGTCCGTGGGTTATTGATCAATTACGAAAAAGCGAGTGCATTCCCCATATTTGAGATAAACGAAGAAAGAGTATTATGCTTACGTTTTTCAATAACTCATGCCCATTACCGTAATATAAAAGGAGATTATTTTTCCTTTACTTTGAACTCACTATCTTTTTAATTTTCCAACATTTTAGACATATATACGTTATCAAGAGTATACCCTAATTTCCGGTAATATTCTCTGGCGCCTATTCCACTAATAATGCTGAGTTTACTGTAACCTGAATCACGCGCTATATTTTCTGCGTGTCCCAGAAGTTCCTTTCCATATCCTCGATGCTGCCAATCTTTTTGCTTTGCTCCTTTTCCTACAGGTACCATTGAGCCGTAAACATGCAATTCTCTTATCAAAGCAGCTTCCTGAAGCTCCGGGCGGTGAGGTGCAGCCGGGAAGCGCAGGCGAGTAAACCCTATTAGAACATCTGCAGCAAGATCTTCAAATGCGATGAAGTGTTCTTTACCTTCACAAGCTTCATAGGTTTCTACAGTAAGTTCGATACCTTCCTCATTTATTTTTCTCCCCTTCAAGCTGGTATGTCCTACTTCCCTGCAGCGGATACAGCGGCATTTCCCTCCTTTTTCTCTAAGCTTTTCTTCTGCCAATTGCCTGAGGTTACTTTTGCGGACTCCTGCAAAGATCTGATGGGCGGGAATATCGCGCTGAACGCGTTGAAGCCTTACCCATTTAGGCAGGATAGCTTTTATATCTGCAACCAGTTCTGCTGCTTCTTCATCAGAAAGAGCTTCATATTCTCCTGCTTCCCAGAGCCTGTATAGAGGAGTCCCTTCAGTTACAAGGGTAGGGTAAATCTTGAGATAATCAGGCCTGAAGCGAGAGTCCTCAAAGAGTTTTTTAAACCCTCTTAGATCCAGTTTTGAGTCTGCCCCTGGAAGATGAGGCATCATATGAAACCCAACTTTGAATGCGCTGTCTCGAAGCACCTGGTTAGCCTTTACAATCTCTGAAACTCCGTGTCCTCTCTGCATGCGGGTAAGCACAAAATCATAGACACTCTGTACTCCCAGCTCTACCTTTGTCCCTCCAAGCCTGAGAAATTCGTCAACATGTTTTGCTTCTGCCCAGTCCGGACGAGTTTCAAATGTAATCCCTACATTACGGATTTCGGCTGTCTCGTTGGCCTTTTGCACCTCTTCGAGCGGGATATAGGGGAAAGACTTTCCAATTGTCCAGGTATTTTTTCTCCATTCCTCCCCTGTGAAATCATTCATTGCCTCAAGACACCTTTTAGTAAACCATTCTTGATAATCAAGACTGCGCGCGGAAAATGTGCCTCCCATTACTATCAGTTCAACTTTCTCTATGTCATGACCTATCTCTTTGAGCTGGGAAAGCCTTGATGTCACCTGAGCGTATGGGTCGAACTCATGCTGGATAGCTCTCATAGCTGCAGGTTCTCGCCCCATATAGCTTTGAGGAGACTTAAAAGCAGAACCTGGGCCTCCGGGACAGGGCAAACAGACCCCGTGAGGGCATGGGGCTGGCGAAGTCATCACAGCAATTACCGCAACTCCGGAAATTGTCCTCACTGGCTTACGTTTCAGGAATTCCTTAATAACTGCCTGCTCTTCGGGGATACCCTGCATTATGATGTCCCCATTCCTGGGAAGGCTTGTCAGATGATAGTGCTTACTGACGTCTTTCTTCGCTTTATTTAATTGTTTCTCATCTTTTATTTCTCCCGCCAGTACTTTTTCGAGAACTTCCTTACAGGCCATGGTATAGTCGTTTTCTTTCATCTCAAGTTCCATCTTTCCGGGTTCTATTATTCCGGATTTTTCTTCTGTACAGTTCTTTGAATAAAAGCAAATGTTAAAGAATTTTCAAAAAAGATTGCATTTGACCTTTTCTAAGGCCTTATGCTTTAGTTCTCACGGATTGTAAGCTAAATGAATAAACTATTATTTGTGATAACAAATTTATTACTCTATGATATTTGCTCACCTCTACGGTCCTCACAGGATTTTCCTGTTTAGCAGAGATCCAACCCAATTATAAAGGTTCCACGCCCTGTTTCTGGCTTTAGGTCCATTACGGATCTGATGTACTCATCTGAAGGAGTAGAAGGAGACGCGAGCACAATATTGCTTATACCGTTCATACAATCTAATTCTTTACATTTTTGAGGAGGTAGAACTACTGTTATAGGTTCTTTCTTTGAATCGTTTGGCTTAGGTACTGCACTTTTGTAAAGCACAAAATTACCCATAACCATCATATCTTTACATTTTTTGCATTCCTCAAGTTTTTCGGGATCATAAACATCTTCGCCGACTTTTTGCCCATATTGCATGAAAACAACATTAGGCCCCTCGGGCCATACATATTCCATGTTGGTTGTAAAGGCGATAATCACTTGACGCTTGAAGACTTCCTTAATTCCCTGGTTATCTCCAATTCCAAGGCCCATCAGGACAGCTCCTTCTGCCTTCTTTTCGAGTTCAAGAACTTTTTCTTTGTCCTCTTCGCTCAAAATGTATGTTTCTTCCACACCTTTTATAGCTTTTATCCTGCATATGGCTTCCTGAACAGCATTTTTACATTCCAATTTAATTTTCCCCTTCGTATTTTTAGACCTATATATTACTAAGGTATAAAATATGATCTTATTTAATTCTCTGCATATTCAGAGTGTACAGACAATTTTGCTGTCTTTCAATCTCTCAGTATTCATACATAATACTTATTTTATATTTCTCTTCTTATATCGTCAATTTCTAATATCATACAGATATTTCCCGCAATGGTAAAGATATAATTCTGTTCAAACTTTATTATTATAAAAATAAAAGAAGTACTT
>CAZCKG010000265.1:2026-3747 GCA_964498825.1 uncultured Methanosarcinales archaeon | reverse complement strand
GGATCCTGATATAAACACGCCGATGCCACAACTGTGAGAGTAAAAACTTGAAAAGCAATTGTACATTCCCAGAATTTCCACGAGTGATTAAACTAAAGACATAGCAGGTCTTTGTACAGCCTTTTTCATATTAATCCTTACTAAAAATAAAGACATAAGCAAATAAGGCTTTAAATAGTTTTATATGGATATTTGTACTTTATTCGGTTATTTAAAAATATACGAGGAATAGAGACTTAAGTTTTCAGACTATTAAGTCATGAAAAGAACAAACCAAACTCTATAAACATGAAAAACGCAGCAGACATAGGGGCACAGTTGTTTCTGCGTTTTTCGTGTTAATCTCTTTATTTTAATTTTCGGAGGAAATTAGGAATTCACTTCATTATTCTAATGAGTTATTACCACTAAGCCTGGATTTAGTCGTGGTTTAAGCATAATTCAGTGAATTCACCGATTCAATTGATTGAAGTTCAGATCCTGTACTAATTGCACTTGCTTATGTAGCTGTTACTGTCACTAAGAATGAAACTGCCAGCAAAATAGCCAGTATCTTTTTATTCTACCAGATTTTCGTTCTCTCGTATCAACTCTCCTAATTCTTGTTTTTATCTGTCCTTTTTTATCTTTCTGAAATTTACTCTAGCCTACTAATTCTGAACATGAGGAAGTTTGAAAACTTTGGGTTTTTGTAAGTAATATCAACCAAACATAAAAACTAAATGACTATTATTGAGAAGTAAAATCTGCAAGTATAAGTGGTCTTTAAGCTATGCAGGTTTACTTCTCATAGGCCGGGGTTCATTTAAAGTCGGAGTTCAATCACTTTTCTAATATTCTTTTTTACTCCAGAAATAACTACTCCACAAGCGAATATATTTCTTGTGTCCAGAGTCTCTAACAATTGACACTTTTAATTCACTTTTGAAGGGTAATTATTGAGATTAAACTTTGTCCATGATTGTCAGAGGCTTCATATAAAATATTTAAACAAAAAATAAAAAGTCAGAGTTTAAAAACATAATTTAAAATAGAAGATTAAGACTAATATTTATTTGACACTGTTCTTCATGGTGCTATAGTCGATTTACTTCATTTGTTATGGGTGTAACTCTATAGTAATCGGAATTTAAGCCGAGCACTTGAGAATGTGGATGTTTTACCACTATTCGCTGAGATTTGGTGAGAAGCTTTTCAAGCTGTTTGTTTACCTTGATGACGAAAAAAAGAATAGAAAAATAACTCAGGCTTATTTCAGGCCATGGTCATTGAAGCATTTTGTGTATTTCTTGTCTGTTCCGTTGATATGTTTTGTCAGCCAAACTTTCAGGAAATTCATTAATTCTATCGATATCGTTGCATTTCCTGAGTCGAAATCTTCTTTGAATTTTGTCACTGTTTCGACGAATTCTTTGTGTTCGGCTTTGTGGGTTTCTTTTTCAAAGTAGTTATATAAATCGAAGTACTTTTCTTCTGTCTTGAAGTGGGTTGCTGTGTATGATATCAGATTGTTCAGTATTTCTCCCATCACATCTTTACTTTTTCCTACTTTCATTGCGTCATACAGCTTGTTTATCATCTCTACAAGCTTTTTGTGCTGTATATCGATTTCTGCCACTTTCACGCTAAATGAGTCTGTCCATGTTATTAATGGCACATATAACACCTTAATATTATTTATTCTGTTGTGTTATATAGATTTCGAGACTCTAAAATTAGGA
>CAZCKG010000265.1:0-1926 GCA_964498825.1 uncultured Methanosarcinales archaeon | reverse complement strand
TAAAAACTATTAACAGCTATTTGTATTGTTACCACCAGTCATCCCAGTCACGCCAGCGCCAGCCCCAGCCACCGCAGCGACCCCACCAGCAATTATTTCCAAACCACCACATATTATTTACCTCCATGGTTTTACTTCTCTTTTAACTCCCTATTTATGTCTTTTTTTATATTAGTGAAGGTGAACTTTTCAAGATTAGAGTGTGAATTCTCTAATCAAAATCTTCATCCACCTAGTATACTTTCATGGCAATTATTGTCTAGAATCAATTTGTTACCTTTTTTTCGTTTAAAGAGAAATTTATTAATTGCCAGGAAGTACACGTAATTGTATAATTATAGAGTATATAATAATGACAGAATGACTTCTTCTTATTATTAATTGTCTTTTAAAAACTGAGTAGACATCTTCTAAATAAAACAGGCTTAATATTACATTTAATCTACTACCTATAATATTTCTAAAGTCTAGATAAACTAGGAATTATATTCTGCAATCTGCAATGTTAGTAGAGAATAAAATTCGTAAAATACTTATAAGTTCTATTTTACAACTAAATCCTATTTAAGTCGTTAAAATACGTGCATATAGTTAAAAAATTTAGATGGCTTTTTCAATTTCTGGACATTATTACTTCACTCTTTTTCTTTTTAAGCAAAAATGTCCTTATAAAGGGCGAATATTCACTAGGAAAAATATCCTACTAAGTATTGGAAAAAAATTGTTTCAAACATGAAAGTGAGTATGGAATTGACACTTAACCATCAACAATTAGAATAATTGACAAAAATCGCGGTCAAACTTCAAGGTCGGAGTTTGTTGACGAACTTATTGTTGAAAAGTATGGAAAGGTGGTTTAAGCGGTCAAGCAAGTTTCAAGAGAGGGGGTATTAAAAGAAATTTCTGAAGAAATGGTTGGGCTTGAATCAAAAGTAGCAAAGTGAAATCCTAAGACAGACAGTTTGCAATTGATTGAAGAATGGATGGAGAGGAAAGAGGAACTAACTTGCTATCGATTCGAAGTAGTTGAATCTATTAGTAGGTGTAGAGGATGTAAACCTGGATATATCCCAATCTGATTTTTGGGTACTTAAGCTTTTTTGTGCCTAATTCTTTTCTTGATCTTTATCTATGGAAAAAATCCGTAATCAAAGTTGCTATTAAAGGGCTATTTTTGAACCTTTACTCCACTAATTATTTTGAAAACGCTTTTATTGATAAGTTTTGTATACATATCTCATGGATATTGAGCATTATTTTCTTCCAGGCAACGGATGCAAAGTTCCATCGATCCTCATTAAACCTGTAAATCCCAGGGGTGCAGCTGTCATTGTGCATGGATATGGGGGAAATAAGGAAGAACAGATGGGGCTTGGGTTGAGAGTAGCAGAGGCAGGTCTTGTAGCTTGCGTTATAGACCTTCGTGGCCATGGGGAGCACTCTCTCCCGTTGGACAGGGATATCGGTGCAGATTTGGATGCATCAATACGTTTCTGTCGCTTGTTTGGGAAGGTTGTAGCAATAGGTCATTCTTTTGGTGGTCATTTGGCTCTTTTAAGCAATGCAGATTATCGTATTGCGATCTCGCCATCTATTAAACGGCCACTCAGTGAACTTACGCAAAAAGCGCTCAAAAAAAGGTGTAGTTATCGTGTGCGGCCTTCGGACTTTGAGGTTGTACGTATAATACATGAGGGACTTCCCACCTGGGATTCTACAAAGGATAATGGAAACACGCTGATCCTCTTTGCAGAGTGGGATCTCCCTGAAATCTCCTCAGGCTGCAATGAACTAAAAAACGGAGGGGCGCACGTAGTTCAAATACCCAAATCAACGCATAATAATATTTTTCTAGTGGAACAGACATTTGAAGATGTCCGGAATTATATTCTGGAATGGTATGGTAATGGGAACTGATCATTATAT
>CAZCKG010000264.1:0-3750 GCA_964498825.1 uncultured Methanosarcinales archaeon | reverse complement strand
CTTTTTATAGTATTCCAAATCAGAGCAGGGCTCTATATGGATTGAAAAATGACCATTTTTACCACAGATTTCCTTTAATCTGCCTTCGACCTGCGTTGATATTTCGTGTGCATCTACAATATTCAAGTCTCTATCTACCTCGATATGGACATCTGCAGCCATGGCGTTTCCAATCTTTCGGGTTTTAAGTTCATGGAAACCCAACACACCTTCCGTAGATCTCAAAGCTTCCTCAATACTTCTGTAAATATCAGAGTCCAATGAAGCCTCAAGAAGTTCATTCAGGCTTTTGTATGATACCTCGAATGCCACCTTGAAGACAAAGAAACTCAATACAACCGCAGCTATTGGATCCAGTATTACCCATTTACCCCCAAGAAATATTGCTCCACCAATGCCTAACATTGTTCCTATCGAAGAGAGCGAGTCTGATCGATGGTCCCAGGCATTTGCGATTAGTGCGTCACTTTTAAGTTCTCGGCCATAAGCTATGGTATAACGATACAGCCATTCTTTTACAATAATTGAAAGGATTGCTGCAACAAGAGCAATTTTGCTTGGTTCTGGAAGCCCCTCTCCTTTATAGAAAGCGATAACCTTCTCAAGGCCGCCCCAGAAAATTCCAAAAGCTGCCGCAATAAGTACAAGTCCTATAAACGCTGCAGTTAAGGTTTCAATCTTTCCGTGACCATAGTTATGTGTTCTGTCTCCTGGTTTTCTGGCAACTTTTAAACCAACAATCACTGCAATATCAGTTATAAAATCGGAAAGAGAATGAGCTGCATCAGCGATCATGGCCGAACTATTGCCAATAATTCCCGCAGCAAACTTAAAGCCCGTTAGTATAAAATTCAAAACCATCGAAACTTTCGTTACATAGGTAGCTTTAGAATACCTATAATTCTCCGCCTCATCAGAATCAGAGAGAGTTTTTGTATCCGCACCATTAACAATACTCATAATTTCTCAGAGTTATTAGTTTATTTGAATAAATTGAGATATTATGTTCTGATTTTTATATAATGTCAAAAGGAGAACATAAATTAGGTGATCAACAGATATAAAGATTTTCTCTCATTTGTTAAGAATTTTTTCCAGGTCACTGGTTGTTGTTTTCGGCTTTTTTGATTTGACTTTTGATTCGATAATACTGTTTTAAATTATGATGGTGATTTCCCGTATTTCTTTTGGACTCAAATATTCATTTTCCCTTGGTTTCTTATGTTTTTTCATTTTCTCGAAGAGATTTTTTGTTGAGACTCAGCCATAGTGCGGAAATATGTATTTTATTTCTTTGACTTTCTCTCCTACTTTTCCTTCTGTTTCATCAGGAAACTCTTTACTTTTCATAGCTTCAGCCTTTGCAACCTCTGGATGCTGTTTTAGAAATTCCATTGAGTAAGTAGTAGTTTCTTTTGCAGATGATTGAAAGATCTCGTTGATTTCTTCCCTGCTGAACTGCCCATGATAAAGAAGAAGTTGAGTTACTTTTTCTCTGGTGGCCTGAGGCTCATTTTCATAATCAAGCGAGTAAAACAGTTTGCTTACAATAACTCTTAAACTCCGAGGTCTGCTTTTTTCATTGTCTTTAAGTTCAAACGGGTTTTTATTCTTTATTTTTTCTATAATTTCGTTCAGGTCATACTGGCTCGTGCTTAACACCTCTACAGGAGTTTAGTTTACAAGCAAATAAAAACTCTTAAATGATACGAAAAAGAGGCTAGGGATAAAATAAAGCGGAGTTAAGGTAAGGTAAATTAGAAAGTTGATTTTAAAAGTGCGGCATCAGGAAATTGTTCTCATCATCTTTTGCTCAGTTGGGGTAACTCTCATCATCGCCGCAAGTTTCAGTATATCGGTGGTCTTATTTATGGTTACTGCCTTTACTGCTGCAAATTACTCGTTTACGGGTTGTTTTTCCGTGTTTGATAAATTCAATTTGACCGTTTTATTTTTATCGATTTCACAGACTTTTGAGGAAGACACTTGAAATTCGAAGTTATAGCCGTAGAAAACATTCCCCTTATACAAAATGGGGACGACCTGCCATTGATGATCAGCGAAAATATTCAGCTTCAGGACAGGGACATTGTTATAGTTGCCTCGACTGTCGTCGCTAAAGCTGAAGGAGAGATCTTCAGGCTCGAAGAGGTCACTGCAGGAGAAAAGGCGCTTGAGATTGCAGCTCGAATAGGGAAAGATGCAAGGTTTGTTCAGGCTGTACTGTCCCGGAGCAGGGAAGTCCTTGTTGAGAAACCTTTTATGCTCGTGACAACTCTTGCAGGGCACACCTGTGTAAATGCAGGAGTTGATGAATCAAATATTGAAGATGGATTTTTGCTCTACCCTCCTGAGAACCCGGATCTAAGTGCCGCAAGGCTTGGAGAAAGGCTTGAAACGCTGAGTGGAAAAAAGTTGAGTGTTATTGTCACTGACACAAACGGGAGAGCTTTCAAGATAGGGCAAACCGGTGCCGCCATAGGGGTTTACAAAATAAAACCTGTAAAACGCTGGATTGGAGAAAAAGACCTGTTTGGAAAAGTTCTTGAGATTACAGAAGAGGCAGTTGTCGATGAACTCTCGGGTGCTGCAAACCTTCTAATGGGAGAAGGAGCTGGAGGAATTCCTGTAGTTGTTATCCGGGGGCTTGATTGTTACTGTGAAGATAATACCTCCATAAAGGAAACATATCGCCCTGAAGAACAGGATATAATTAAAAAAGGGCTTCGCTGCCTGCAGAAAAATGATTGAGTTAATATAGGATACGCTTTAGAACTCAGGTATTAGTTAAGAGGGTTTTGAACCCCTATTTTAAGAATTTTACTAATATGGAGAGGATCCAGTTCCTTCTTAATGCGTTACTTCTTGCAACTTAGAGTTGAGCTTATTGGTATTATGAGCGGATCATAGTTAGAATCATTTTGAATCTCTCTATGGCATGGAGTGAATGGGACTCATTGGCAGGCATTATGATCATGTTCCCTTTCTCTAGAACATTTTTATGCCCAGAAATAGTGATTTCTGCTTTCCCATCTATTATCTGAACCATAGCATCGAAGGGAGCAGTATGCTCGCTCAGTCCTTCTCCTTTATCGAAAGCGAAAATGGTAACTGTTCCCGTGCTTTTACGGATGATTTCTTTGCTTACAACGGCTCCATCTTGATATTCAACTAAATTTTCTACCCTTAGTGTCCTGGCTTTTAATTCTTCGGGCATTCTCCCACCTCTTTCCTTTGACCCCATAAACTCATTAGCTTATTCATGTAACTGAAGAATTCAGATATGAGCGAAATATAATCATATTCAATATATTCCATTTATTTATATTCCTTTTTGGATAAATTGTCTTTAATAAGAATTGTCTCGTTTTTCATCAATCCAAAAGGTACGTGTTCTACTTCTACACCCGCATCTCTGAAGAACTTAAGTGAATCAGTATCAGGATAAGGAGTCGCATACACAACTCTCTTTATATTTGAGTTAATAATCATTTTCGTGCAGAGAATACAGGGCTGGTGTGTACAGTAGATTGTTGCCCCTGCTATGCTTACTCCATGTATTGCGGCCTGGATGATGGCATTCTGTTCCGCGTGCACTGCCCTGCATTTTTCGTGTCTGGTTCCTGAAGGGATATTCTCAAGATCTCGGATACATCCGATTTCAAGGCAATGTTCCATACCGCTTGGAGCCCCATTGTATCCGGTTGAGAGGATTCTCTTATCCCGGACGATAACAGCTCCCACATTGTT
>CAZCKG010000263.1:0-3750 GCA_964498825.1 uncultured Methanosarcinales archaeon | reverse complement strand
TTCGACAAAACAGGTCTAAAATTTTATTTCTTAACCTTTTCTTGTGGATTCCCGATCAAAGAAGATATTCTTTCCTTTCACACTTAGAGGAAGTCCCATAGCCGCATCTGCATCTATCATTTCGAAGTAACAGGCAGCGGCTCCAGCAGAGTACATAATCCTGTTGTCAATACAGAGGTCTTTTGCCTTTGCGGCTGCAGATCCAACGGCAATCCCAAGATCAACGTATTTAATCATACACTGAGGACCGAGAAACTCTTTCTGCACTTTTTCGTGCTCAAGCATTTCCTTGCAGGTTCCAAATCCGCAGGCTCCGCAGTCCAGACTGCTCACTCCGGATGCCTTTAAACCTATAAGAATAATGGCGTCAGAGTCCCTTACGTTTTGAGCATCTCTTATCAGAAACTTCAGGTTTTTTATTTCGCTCAACTCTTCCATTCTATTTGCAAGTTCGGATTTTTCTTCTGGAGAAAGGAGGCAGGTTACAATATCATCTATGCCTTTACCTTTAGGAGCTGTCCTGGCTGCGGTGAGGATAATTTTTGCAAGCATATCAAGCGATTCGAGTTCGGGATTCAATTTCATGAGAAGAAGTTGGAAATAATATTATTTATACTCTGAACCGCCCAAGTAATGAGCTTGATTTTAGCTTTTTACAAAATTATTTAGATACTCAAGACGATATATTAATGATCACATATGACTCCTGAGGAAGCTGCAAAAAGAAAAGAAGAATGGGTAGCAAAGATGAAACGTGAAGGCAAAATGAAAGAGGACATGACCGAAGACCATAAAGCCTGCCTCAATGCCCTTCAGAATCCTGTCCGCAGAAATATCCTTAAAGCCCTGGTTGGGCAGAAGAAATCCTTAGAAGAGATTAAAACTGAGTTCAAGCTTACGGACTCTCAGGCAAGTTACAACCTTAATATGCTCGAAAGTACTCTCTGTATCGAAAAAGAAGAAAGTGAAGGGATTACACGTTATGTCCTGACTCCCAGGGGAGAAGGATACATGGAAAATGTCGAATTGAAAAAATGAAGCAGATAAGCACTGGAATCTTATTTTACTCCATGCTTGATCATCTGCTTTAATGTTGCGTTATAATGGCTTAAACAAAAGGACTTAAACGTCCTCGTATTTTTTCAGAATATCCTCAAAAGCATTGGCAACAGCTTCAAGCTTTTCTCTTCCAAGCCCGAAAGTGCTCATTTTGAAATACTTGGTAAGTCCGGATTTTATGCCGTGGATGTTGCGTTCTTTGAGTTCCCTGTAAAGGAAGTATCTGCCGTTCTTGACTTTTTCGGAGATCTCATAGAAACGCGGGGCTTCGAAAAACATCAGGTCGTGAGAATGAGGTTTTTGCCCGCGCTGAATAAAGCCCATGCTCTCAAGCCTTGAAGAGAACCAGCGAGCATTTTCTACTTCCTGATCCCAATTTCTGACACGTTTTACCACTTCAGGGAAAGAGGCTATCAGGGTCATAACTGTAGCTCCCCTTGCAGTACATCCGAGAAGTTCAACTTCTTTTACCTTGTTATGTTTGGATTTTCTGAATACAATCGGGGCATACTCTGCACTTACCCCGAGTACTCCTACAGGTCCGGAAGCAGCCATTGACTTATGCCCGCTGCCTACGATGAAATCCGCGCCGTTTTCTTTTGCAGAGACTGGCATTCTTCCGACTGAATATGCTCCGTTCAGCAGAAGGGGCACATCGTATTCATGGCAGACAGAGGCTATCTTTTTTGCATCCGGTATGTTTCCATAGCTTCCATCTGGATATGTTACAAGGGCAAGGGCAGGAGTTTTTCCAGTTTCCTTTTTGATCTCTTCGATTGCCACACCATAGCCTTCGGGGTCAAGAGCGTAGTCAGGGCTTCCTGAGTGAGGCACGGCTTTAATATTCAGTCCGGCTCTTTCGGCTGCAACATAAGAAGAGTAGTGAGCAAGCCCATCGAGCACGATCCAGTCTCCTGGCTTTCCCATAGAATGCATGACAGCAAACTTTGACTCTCTTGCCCCATTTGTAACCCTCGCCTCATCACAGCCAAGGAATTCGGGAAGAGCCTGATGTACAAAATCGTGAATCGGAGGTTTTTTTATAAGATCAAGAACCCCTCCGCAGTAATCACAAACTGAATATCCATCTCCCCATTCTACAAGAGCCTGCTTTGCAGCATCTGTCAAAAGCCCGCCTGTTTGAAGTGGATCGATATTTATGCTGCCCAGGGTTTCCCGCTTTATAAAACCGAACTTTTGAAGGGATGAGTCATCAAGTGTCATTTTCTTTCATTCCTCAATGTTAATTGTAAGTTTATTTTTAAAATTACTAAGATATAAATATGGATTTACGTCTCATTAAGCTCAAAAGAGTCAGTATAATTTTATCTAATCGATACTTCCAGCCAAATTACCGTATCTGAAGTTTTCTTTGTATTAGATCAGAATACGCAGAGAATTAATAAAAAAGTATTCCAAAGATTTAGAAGACTTATAGAAAGTCAAGTCTTGCTAAAAAATACCCCAAGGTCCGCAAGCAAGAAAACTCTGGACCAGTTGAAAAAGAAGGCAAAACGTCTCCTTAAAGACGTTCTTCAGCCATTTTCAATTATTCCTAAAGTGTTTCGGTATTTCAGGCATTTACCGCTTTGCTAAAAACATCAATAAATTCATCACACTCAGCGATAATTATCGAAGCTGCATCCTTTAAGACCTCAATAGGGTCAGCACCGTTATTGGTTTTTATGTAAAGGATAGGGTCACTAATGCTTACATGTTTCATGTCATAAAAGGCAATCTCAACTCTTTCGTCTTTGATCAGGAGATCTTTAAGCATATTGAGAAGAGTGTGAGTTTCGCCTTTGAGCTCAACTTCAAGCTCGTTTTCTGTTTTGGAAAGAATATTTAGTTCCATTGATAATCACCTGTAAATGGTGAGTGATAGTTTTACTCTGAAGAAATCTTTACTTTTTCAGGAGAGGGAAGAGAATTTATTTGATCCCTTTCCCGTACTCGGTTGAGATTTTACGGGTTTCAACCATATTGCAGATCGGGCATTTAAGCTTTTTCCCTTCAAGTATCAGTTCCCCTCTGCAATTAGAGCAATAAGCCTTCACAACTCCGAGAGAGTTTTCAGCTGTGGTCAGGCGCATTCTGTCAGCATCGACGACTCTGGCCCTGATTATGTCGGAGGGTCTGAACTCGTCTGCAAGTCTTTTCACGTAAGAGTCCCTTACATTCGATACATGAACGTCACCAAGCCTTATGTTCACGATTTCCCTACTTTCTTTACCTTCAATTCCTGCAACTTCCACCATTGCCCCGGATTCACGCACATCTGTGATTTTTCCATACACAATGTCTCCCACTTTAAGAATGTTGGGGGTAAGGGTATTTGGCTTGACCGAAACTATTCTGGCTTTTCGATCAATCATCACATTTCCGGTGGCAGTAGAGATAATATCTCCTGCAGAAACGGCTGCTCCACTTCCTGGTTTGAACTCTTCTGTTGTTCCAATAAGTTCGCCTGGAATGACAAATTTTCCTACTTCAAGCTCACTTTCAGGCGTCTCTCTCTCGCGGGGAGTCCTGTAATCAGCAGTGTCTCTATTGTCTCTGGGAGTTTTCTTTGGATAAGGAGCCCGCCTTTTTTTACCCTGATCTCGAGACTGATCCCTGGGCTGACTCTTATATTGGTCTCTTGACTGCCCCTTATACTGGTCCCTTGCCTGATCTTTAAATTGGTCTCGA
>CAZCKG010000262.1:0-3775 GCA_964498825.1 uncultured Methanosarcinales archaeon | reverse complement strand
TGCAGTATTAATTGCAGAAGTAAATTGCAAAATTAATTGAAGAAGAAATAGCAAACAAAATTAAAACAAAGTTGCAATAGTATAGAAAATAAGAAAAGAATATAAGATTATAAATTGGAAGATAATTTATAAAAGAGAAGAAAAAGAAGATTAATCTAAGGAACTGGATTAAAGCGAAAGATGACCGATAGGGAAGTAAGGGAGGAAGGAGCTTTTACAGATACAGTACCCCCATACGGTATCTTTATACTCCTTTTCTCCCATATTTTCCCGTTTTATGTTCCCCATCTTATTCCTGTACTGTTGTTTTCCTGCATTTGGTTTGCAGGAATGTCATTCAATTTTTCGTTCGAGTACAAAAACTAGAATGTCTTCACAAGTATTTTGTTTTATTTACACAGTCATAGTACGAACTGAACATTCAACATAAAATTATTATAAAAATTATTGTTTATTTGAGATTTTTTAGTTCCTTTACATTGAAAAAATAAACCTGTCAATCCTGAATGCCATCTTTTTGAATGAAGTGTGAAAGTTACGGGAAATAAAATTAAGTTGATAAAAAAATGATGGAACTTATCCAAAGTTTTCACAAGAAGTTTCACAAGTATAGTACCGCTTTTTAATCCTTTTCAAAGCAGGAAAACTCGGTTTTAAATTGATGCAATTTTTCCGGCATCGGTTATGATATACTCATTTTCATTCGCGAGCAAGATCCACTAAAACAAGGATTGAAACTTAGATCTCTGTTTGAAGGATTTGCATCCAATCTCAAGAGAAAATTCGCTAAAAAAAGGATTGGAGTGAATGAAACTGCAAACCAGAAGGCAAAAAATAAAAAAAGAAAGGCCTTTAAAGAGCCTTTCCGTCTGTTTCACCTGTCCTGATCCTAACGACCTTTTCCACGGGCAAGACAAAAATCTTACCATCGCCGATGTTGTCAGTTCTGGAGGAGTTAACGATTATATCGATGACCTTATCCACATCTCCATCGTTTAAGGTCAGCTCGATCTTTACCTTAGGAAGAGTATCAACCCTGTACTCCTGCCCTCTCCATTGCTGAATGATACCCTTTTGTTGACCACGGCCTTTTACGTCTGTAATTGTAAGGCTGCAGAAGCCAGCATCTTCGAGCGATCTCTTTACATCTTCAAGCTTTGTAGGCCTGATGATTGCTTCTATTTTTTTCATGTAGCTCCCTTCATTTTTGCTTCAACGGTTGCAGCTATTGATTCATGTATATGGACCGGCTCCGGGGTTTTGTGCATTCCGCTCTCAGGGATATCACCAACATAGCCTGGGCAGCCTACTTCAGGCACGTCAAGCCCTCCGATTTCGACCTCGGAACTCACACGCATTGGAGTGATGAGATTGATCAGTTTATAAGTGATAAACGACAGTATGCTGATCACGATTAAGTTTGTAGCCACGCCTATAAGCTCTGCTACAAACTGCGAAGAGTCTCCATAGAACAAACCGGTAACTGTTCCAGGCACACCATTCCAGCCAGAACCGTAACTGCCATCCGCAAAAAGACCCAGTGCGAGACAACCCCATGCGCCGTTTACCAGATGTACAGAGACAGCACCGACTGGATCGTCAATCTTTAATTTTCTTTCAACGAAAAAGACCGATTCGACTACAAGAATGCCTGAAACAAGACCGATGATAGCAGCGCTGATCTGGTTGACAAAAGCACAGGGTGCAGTGATAGCAACAAGTCCTGCCAGCATACCGTTACATGCCATCCCTGGATCTGGCTTTTTCGTGCGAACACCCCACATCCATGCCACAGCCATGATAGCACCGGTAGCAGAAGCTAGCATCGTATTTGTAGCTGCAACAGCTATTCTCAGATCGCCACCTGCCATCGTCGAACCAGCATTGAAACCGAACCAGCCGAAAGCCAGGATGAAGGTGCCGATTATCGCCATAGGGATATTGTGACCAGGAATAGCATTCACTGAGCCGTCTTTGTTATACTTGCCTATACGTGGACCAATCAGCCATGCACCTACAAGACCGATTACTCCTCCGGTCATATGTACCACTGACGAACCTGCAAAGTCCACATGACCATGACCCAGACCAAAATTAACGCCGAGCTGGGCCAGCCAGCCTCCGCCCCACACCCAGTTGCCAAAGAGTGGGTATATGAAACCACCGATTATGAATCCCATGATACAGAACGACAAGAATCTCCAGCGTTCTGCCAGTGCACCGGTCGGAATCGTTGCGGTAGTGTCCATGAAGACCATCTGGAATAAAAATAATGTAAATACACCTACATCATATGTGCCAATTAGCCCGAATCCGGTCATCCCGAAGAGGCCGAACTGGTGCCCTAGAATATTGATCGAAAACTCATGGCTAAGTCCTGTATAGCCTCCCAGAGTGGCCAGCGGACCTATGCCTCCGAACATGATGGCAAAGCCAGTGAGGAAGAATCCCAGCATGCCCAAAGGGTACACAAGAAAGTTCATGGCCATCGTATGAGCTACGTTTTTTACTCGGACGAATCCCGCCTCAACCATCGCGAATCCGGCCTGCATGAACATGACCAGGAAACCCGCAAGTAATGTCCACATAATATTGATGGCCACACTGTTATGTCCTGTAGCACTGGCAACGTCCGCTAAAGAAGGAGCACCTCCTGCGCTCGATGTGACAGAACCGGAATAATCCGTATTGGCTCCCGTTGGATCCGCCGGCTGATCCGCCAGCACTATGGTCGGAAAAGCACCGACCATGATAAATAGTACCAAAAAACTAATGACTAACCCATTTACTTTTTTCCGCATTCATTAAGCTCCTTGATTCTCCGTTTAGGCTTTAATAGTAGGTGGTCAGCAACATACGAGATCGTATGAGTATTATTTTAATGAAGATAAGGTAAAAGGACAAAAGGTATGATTGAAATTTTTATTAAGATAAATTTATGATAACAATACTGTCCTTCAGCCTATCTAGTCCATTTAATAGCCCTTTATCTGATCACCAGCAAATAATTGCCTAGTTATAATATATAAATATTTCTTTTAAAAAGGAAATATATTTCCTACTAAAGATATATAAAGATATCGCAACGTTGAGAACAAGTGTTGAAAAATAATTATGAAAATAAATGAAAAATAACTCGAAGAAAGGATATTATAAGGCTCCTGAGTATGAATCTATTTTGGAATTCATCAATAGTTCTAAAAGAAATAATTTCGGAAAAACACTGGAGAAAAGTCAGTTTGCAAATGTATTATAAAAAAAGTATTCAAAAAGAATCTAAACGTCAAAATACAAAATAAAGCGAGAAATAAAACATGTGGCAAGTTTCGACTTGTTACTTCAAAAATAAAAAAGACGGGAATAAAAGTTATTTCCACATCCCGTGATCTTATTCGGTAGTTATGCCGTCGAATTCAGCTTCATTAGCTTCAGCTTCTTCCTTCGTGGCTCGCACGATTCCGTCCTTGTGATGTGCCGGAGAATAGATCGTATAGAGCTTCAATTCTTCCGTTTTTGAAGTGTTGATAACATTATGCTGCGCACCGGCAGGCACCACAATCGCAACCCCGTCACTGAGTTCATACTCGTTGCCGTCAATTATGCACTTGCCCTGTCCGCTTTCAAAACGGAAAAACTGGTCGTTTTCCTCATGAACTTCCATCCCGATTTCTTCTTCAGGCTTCAAGCTCATAAGCACCAATTGACTGTGCTTTGAAGTATAGAGCACCTTGCGAAAATTGCCATTTTCCAAAGTGGCATCCTCGATATTAATACA
>CAZCKG010000261.1:0-3791 GCA_964498825.1 uncultured Methanosarcinales archaeon | reverse complement strand
CCTGCGATCTCAGCTTTCCTTTAAAATTACTTCTTACTTTATCTTTGGCCTTCAGATTATTCTTTGTTTGTGTCTGTTTTTGTTTGTCTCTTTGTAAAATTAACTTGGTGACTTTAAATCACGAATTTTCAATTCTGACTGGCTTGAACTGAAGTTTGGGAGCCCGCCCAAATTGCGACTATCCCGAATTTCGCTTATTTTATTAGTGGGGTGGACTGTCTCAATTCCGGCGCCGTGCAGGCAAAGGATCTTCAGTTAATTGAGGTAGCCAGCAGTGAAGGTCTTCAGGCTATAGAGTCAAGCTGCAAGAAAAGTGTACTGAAAGAGAAATCCGGAAATTATCCAAAACAATTATTTTAAGCATTTTTTCGGAATAAAGAAAAAGAAAGAAGAAGTACAGTCTAGTTAGAGGCTGTAGTTCTCCGGCAGGAAGACTTTGACTTCCTTTTTATATTTGTCAAGGCAGTCGCTCATGAACTTGTCCATATCGTCGGTAAGGCTTCGAAAGTTGACTTGACATTTGCAAGTGCAATTGCGAACCTTGAAAGGTAAATTTACTTTTTGAGGCCGTAGTTCTCCGGCAGGAAGACTTTGACTTCCTTTTTATATTTGTCAAGGCAGTCGCTCATGAACTTGTCCTTATCGTCGGGAAGAGCCTCGAAAGCCGCCTTTGCATTTGCAAGAGCAGTTGCTTCGAACCTGGATAGTACAAGTTTGCCTTTTGCTCCTTCCTCGATGATTTTGATACATTCGAGAGCGGCGTTCTTGGAACGGAGATAAATATCATTCCCGTTCTTGACGATTGCCTGCCCGACTCTGTAGGCATGCGGATATGCGAGTACATAGCCCTGTGGGTCTCTGTGTATGTCGGAAGCCACGAACATGTCTCTCAGGATTTTTTCATTACCAGACTCAAGGGCGACGTTCATGAGGGCACAGTCATATGCAAGGGTTTCAGACCAGCACTGCACTGTGGTACCCCCGAACTCACCGTGGTATTCAACAGATTCGTTGGACCAGAGGTCACAGCACTGCATAACGAGGTTACCCATCAGGTCGGAGTGGGCACAGGTTGAAGTCTTACCTTCCTGAGTTATCGGAACACCTGCAATGGACTTAACGATGGTATTCTCATAACCACAGTCTTTTCCAGGGCCTACTGCACCGGCTTCATAAGCAACGAGGGACCTGGCGCTGGAAATTGCTCTTGCGATGATTGCGAGTGTGTGGGCGAGATTCTTGTCAAGCAGTCCGCCTGCAATGAACATTGCAGTGTTTGCCTGAGCACAGTCAGTGTCTCCTGAGGCTACAGTCCCGGTCTTCTTTGCAATTGATGCAATATCTTGCCAGATCATCTCCATATCCATGCTGCCGAGAACGCCTATACCATAAAGTATTCCAGCCATATCGTTTCTTAGGATGGCATAGTCGAAAACTTCCTTACCACCCATTGATTCAACGGCAAGCAGATCAGCACCGGACTTGGCGCACTGTTCAAAAGCCTCGAGGAAGACGGAGTACTTGTCGCCTCTGAGCTGGAGGAAGTCCCTGTTCTCACGGATGTCACCGATTGTGTGGCGGAGTGCACACTTTATGCCGTATTCATCGTGGTACTCTTCCATGATGGTCTTCTGGGCGTGTGCAACTGCTGCTCCCCAATCAGGGTGGTTGGACATTTGCTGGACGTGTTCAGTTTCAAGCACAACAGCTGGAGCTCCAATCTGAACCATCCTTGCCATGATGTCGGTGGTGATCCTTTCATACTCTTTTACGAGCTTTTCTTTGGATGCGCCAGCTTCAGGTCTAGGAGCGTAGTTCACTTCTGGAGCTGTGTAGCCGGCACCGATTTCAAGTCCAAGCCCTGCTTTGACGGGTTTGATGGATTTTCCGAAAACCATATCATCTGCTTTTGCATAAGCCATTTTAGTGCATCTTGTTACTGCCATCTACTCCACCTCCTCAGTGTTTATGGAATTTCTCCCTTAATTTTACGATGTTGTCCCCATTCGCCTTGACAAAGTCAGCTATTTTTGGGGCATCTGCTGCTTCTTCACCATAGACTCCAAGCTCATATTGAGAGACAAAGTCCTGATTAACAGCGCCTCCACCACATGCAAAGGGAATTCTGTAGCCTTTTTCAAGAAGTTTGTCATTAACTTCCTTGAAAGCATACATGGTGGTTGTCATAAGGGCTGTACCTGTTAGCAGCATAGGCTTTTCTTTCTCCACTGCCGCTATTACTTCATCTACAGGAACATCTCTCCCCAGGTCCACGACATCATATCCGTTGGCTCTGAGTAATGCGGCCACGATATTCTTTCCTATATCATGGACGTCACCTTCTGCAACGTGGCAGACGACTTTACCTTTCGTCTCAGGTGATTTCCCAGCTTTCTGCTTCACGAATTCGATACCTTCTAGCATGGCGTCGGCAGACATCATGACGTTTGGCAGGAAAATGACTCCCTCATCATAAAGCTTGGTGACAACTCCCATTCCAACCATCAATGCTCCATTAATTAGAGATATTGGGTCCTTTCCGGAACTAATGGCTTTTTCCAGTCCTTCTACAACATCATCTTCTTCTCCTTCGAAGATGGCTTTTGCAATCGGGTATATTGTCGAGTCTTTAGGATATAGTTCTTCTGCAGCTGCTTCCGGTGTCATTGCCTTTTCCATTTTTACATTGTAGCGTACCAGAATCGCATCTGGGTTTATTTCTATCAAATATTCAACCTCCATTTTAGCATTTGAGGAGCGACTATCCCTGTTATTTACAGAAATCCTTGATTGCTTTTAGAGGGCGAAACTTGGGTAGAAATTAATACTCTGTTAAAAAGACTTTAATAAGGTTTAGATGTTTATTCTTTCTCCATTTTTCAATATAGACAACTACTCAAGGTCTAATTGCCTGCAAATCCCCAAATTCTTCCCAATTCCTTTAAGGGACTTCAAACTCCCCTTAATTTAAATAGAATTTGATATATATATAATTCACTGAGCCAGCCTAGCTTCTCTAAATGAAATATATGCACTCAGGTTGGCGATGCCTGTTTCTATATCGTTTTATTCTTTTCTTTTTTGTAGAAACTGGGGTTTTTTTAAAAGAACTTTGTATTTCATGTATTTATTTATTGGAAAAGTAATCCCTTATATATTGACAAAATATTTAAAAAATCGCTTCTAATGTTACTGATGATGTATTAATTCACAAATTTTATGCTTTTTTTGTTTTCTTTTGCTACTTTATACGGTTTCAGATATATACTTTTTATATAAATGGCAATACTCATGTGGATTTGCAGCAAAAATATTCTTTGCAACAATCAACATATGGGAAAAAAGACTTTGACAAACATCTTTATATACAAGAAATGTTTTGTATGCATCCTTCACACAAAGCGATTGTGTGAGTGATTGTCTCTGTTTCGATCTAAGTTGATCGAAATAATATTTTCATCTGGATTCAAACGATTGTAATCTTTTGTTCGGAATCTCTTTGAAAATTCTCCGCAAGAGGAATAATACAAAGCTTTATATACAAGAAATGTCTTGTATGTATCCCTCACACAAAGCGATTGTGTGAGCGACTGTCTCTGTTTCGGCTTAAGTTGGTCGAAATAATATCTTCATCTGGATTCTAACAATTGTAATCTTTTGTTCGGAATCTCTGTGAAAATTCTTCGCAAGAGGAATAATACAAAGCTTTATATACAAGAAATGTCTTGTATGTATCCCTCACACAAAGCGATTGTGTGGGTTGAATAACACCTCACACAAAGCGATTGTGT
>CAZCKG010000260.1:0-3826 GCA_964498825.1 uncultured Methanosarcinales archaeon | reverse complement strand
TCCGAAAGAGAATGACTGTCGGTGGAGATGCAGAACTTCAGTCCGAAATCTTTTGCCCTGAGAATAAGCTCATCGTTAAGATCAAGTCTCGAAGGCTGACTGTTGATCTCAATCACTTTTCTATTTGCAGCCGCTACTTCAAAGATCTTTTCAAAATTTACTTCATAAGCTTTTCTTTTTCCGAGCAGCCTGCCTGAAGGATGAGCAAGAATGTCAAGATGCCTATTTTCCAGGGCAATAATTATTCTTTCTGTTGTTCTTTCTTCAGGGGCTGAAAAGCCAGAATGTACTGCTCCCAGAACAATATCGAGTTTTTTGAGAATTTCTTCAGGATAATCTAAACTTCCATCCCTCAGGATCTCAACCTCAGAACCTTTAAGGATTTTTATCTTAAAATGTTTGGAAAGCTTATCGATCTCCTTCCATTGGGCTTTTAATCTTTCTATTTCCACCCCACCGGCAATCCTCTGAGAACGGGAATGATCGGTTATGGCAATATATTCATAATTAAGAGCCTCGGCCCCACTTAGCATAGTCTCGAGACTTTCTTTCCCTTCGCTATAGTTTGTATGCATATGGAGGTCTCCCCTGAGATCTCCGGCTTCTATAAGTCTGGGAAGCTCATTTACCGCGGCAGCTTTAATTTCCCCTCTGCTTTCCCTGAGTTCTGGCGGGATATACCCAAGTCCCAGCTTCTCATAGATTTCCTCTTCACTTCCGCCTGCAACCTGTTTTCCTGAATCTTTTAAGTAAAGTCCGTATTCTGAAAGCTTGTAACCTTTTCTTATGGCAATATTTCTAAGTTCTATATTATGCTCCTTTGAGCCAGTAAAGTACTGAAGTGCTGCTCCATAGCTTTCCGGGGGGACTACCCTCAGGTCAATAGCTGTACCTTTTCTCAAGATAACACTACTTTTTGTGCTGCCTTTTAAGACAACTTGCTCGACATCCGGGAGGGAAGTAAAAATGTCCATTACCTTTAATGCGTCTTCTTTCTCTGCTTCTGCCAGGATATCGATATCTCCGATTGTTTCTTTCAATCTTCGAAGTGAGCCTGTATAGATTATTTTCGAGAGGTCAGTTTTACATACCCTGTTTTCACATTCAGCTTTCAGGGCTGAAATAATATCTTCTGCAAGTGGAAGTGCCTTTCCGAGATTTATCCTGGAGTGACTTTTTTCGTACTGCTCAATTGCCTTTGCAAGGTTTTCCTCACTTTTTTCTCCGAAATCCTCCAGTTTTCGGATTTTGTGAGTATTGACTGCGTTTTTGAGATCTTGAAGAGTCCTTATCTCAAGAGCATCGGCAAGCTTTTTCATTTTCTTTGCTCCAAGACCCCTGATTTCCATCAACTCTACAGTGCCTGAAGGGGCTTTTTCTTCAAGTCTTTCAAACTTTTCTACCTTGCCGGTTTCCAGATACTCTGCAATGTGATCAGCAATGGATTCCCCAACACCTGGAATTTCAGTCAGTCCTTTTTTTCCTTCTTTTTCATAAATTTTTTCAATATCTTCTCCGAGATTCTCTATCATCTGGGCTGCTTTTCTGTAAGCCCTTGGTTTCCACTCAATCTGCTGGTATTCAAGAATATCAGCAACTTCATAAAATAACTCTGCAACCTCACGATTTTTCAAAGCCTTCCCCTTCCCCTTTAGTTGATTTCTTCCCTTTATTCCTCTTTTAGTTTTCTCTTACTCCTTTTAATCCTCTTTTATTCTCCTTTCATTCCCATTTCTATTTTCTTGACTTTTCAGAACTATTTATCATCTTATTTCCTGTTTTCAAATATATTCTCACAATCTTTCTTTCAAATTCTCTATTTCTTTAATCGTTGTGATATCATAGGGCCCTTTATCATATCTGATACGTAAAAAACGGGGAAAACGGAGGGCTAGTCCTGTATTCCCTTCCCTCTCTCCAGCCGTATGCCCTGGACTTTCTGTAATTTCCATACCAAGAACTTCAATAACCACAGCTGGCTCTATGAAAACATCAGGAAGCATTCTGCTTTTTATAAGGACATTTTTCGGGATTTCAGTTATAATATGCCCTGAAAGCAGGTTATCGATTTCTCTTGCATCCGCGTCGGTGAAACCAGTCCCTACTTTTGTAAAAGTCTCAAAACGCTGTTCGTCTTCGCTAAGGGCTGCACAGAGGAGAGATCCGAATGAGCCTTTCCTTCTTCCTCGCCCGTAATATCTCCCGACTATGACAAGGTCAAAAGTCTCCCTCATTCCCTCTGCGTACTCTTCTTTCCATTTAAGCCAGAACCAGCTCCTTTTTCCAGCTTCGTAAATAGAAAGATCACTCGTGGATTTAATAACGATTCCTTCAAGTCCTTTTTCAAGGGTTTCATTAAAAAAGTCTTCAATCTCTTCAAGATTTTCGGTCACAATTCTTCTGGCCAGACGAATTATTCCTGATTCTTTTATATGCTCTTTAAGAAAAGCTCTTCTTTTTGGATAAGGTTCTTTCAGGAGAGAGTTTCCCTCAAGGTAGAGAATGTCAAAAAAGAATACAGCTACAGGAAACATTTCAATGTATTTATTAACTTCATACTTTCTGCGCCTTTGCATAAGCTTTTGGAACGAGTGAAATTCTTCTGTCCCCTTATTTCTATCCTCAATATAAGCAATTATTTCTCCATCAAGAACAATTTTATCTGCAAGAACTCTTTCCCTCACAGCTTCAATAACATCAGGATATTGAGCAGTTATGTCTTCAAGTCTTCTAGAAAAGGCTTTAATCTCATTACCGTTTTTATGGATCTGAACTCTCTCTCCATCGTACTTTTCTTCGGCTGCTTTCTTCCCGTACATTCTTTCTTCGATTTCTTCAAAAACTTCTATACGCTGGGCAAGCATTGACCTGACAGGTCTACCTAATTTTATAGAAAAATTCCCTAGAGATCTGGGTCCATATTTGGCAAGAGACTCTGCAAGTTCTCCTATGTCAGTACAAACACTGTAGCTTTCTTTTATTTTTCCAATATACTTTTTATCTCCTGTAAAAGCGATAGAAAATGCTTCAAGCAAAAACTGATCTCCAAAACCCAACCTGAGATTTCCGAGAACGATTCTGACTATGTATTTCCCTTCTACAGGTCTGGCCCTTTGTAGAATATCAGAGAGGAGTCTGTTCTTTTTCTCATGACTTCCTTTCCCTGAAACTTTTTTTATTTCTCTGAGCCTTGTGAAAACCTCTTCAATAGTCAGGAAACTTCCCTGGTTTTTATCCAATTCAAATGCAATGTCTCCAAGATCTCCTGTAATTGCATATCTTCCTTTTACTTCCTCTTCGGAAACTCTATATGCATCTGCAATAGCTTTTAAAGCGAGCTTGGCTCCAATTCCAAGCGTTGTATTCTCAAAAGCAGGGCCTATGCTTCCAAGAAATAGATATGCACTGTCCTTTACTTCCTCTTCGTTAAGGTCCTAAAAAAAATTAGCGATAATCTGGACAATCTCCTTATGGGAACTTACCTTCTCAAGCTCTTCAAAACATTCCGCAAGCTCCATAAATAGAGCCATTTAACCCTCCCCTAAAAGCTTATTGAAACTTTCCTTTACAATATTATTTTCCCATCCGGTCTTTATCGCTTTGCATTCTCAAATTTTAAGGATAGAATCATTTCTCTTTTTCCAACTAAAACAGCCATCCTAGCCATTTTCTTCTCGTTACCGAAACCTTTAATATCTAAAAGATGCATGAGAAGAGTACATAGTACTTCTTATAACAATATGCGACTGTGGTTTAGTGGCTATGACCTGAGCTTCCCAAGCTTAGAACCCGGGTTCGAATCCCGGCAGTCGCATTCTAAGCTTTT
>CAZCKG010000259.1:0-3843 GCA_964498825.1 uncultured Methanosarcinales archaeon | reverse complement strand
ATGACAAGATGGTCTATCGGCCTACCGTACATTATGCTTATATGCCCTGTCATGACACACTTTCCTCTCTTTGCGAATTGCGAGGCCGGAATTATGAGCTTCAACCCAGACTCAGGATCATGACAAATGAAATCACAGCTGGCGAGGATATAATGGGGGCACTCCTGATGGGCCATTCTTATAATTCCTGGTGGACTGGGAGCGCATTGAGCATTGAAGAGACCAGATCCCTTGCTCCCGGTCAGAATGCTACTACTCTTCAGGTAGCTGCGGGCATTGTTGCTGCCATACTCTGGATGCTTGAAAATCCGCGAGAAGGTATTAAAACACCTGAGGACTTGCCTCATGATTTTGTCCTGGATATTGCCAGACCGTATCTTGGAAAATTTATTTCCACACCATCGGACTGGACACCGCTTAAAAATCGCAAAGTATTTTTCAAAGAAAATCCAGCCGTGAAACACAATCCCGATCCATGGCAATTCGAAAATTTTCTTTTCGTAGGTTAATCCCAAGTAAATGCCCCTCCAGGGTAGACTGATGTCTGTCTAGGAAGGGGGTCTTTCTACTTTTTCGGTGTTAAATACCAAGCAATAGGAACAATGCTGAAGTGTTTGAGACAAAGCTTATTGATGAGGTCAAACCAAGTCCCGAGCTCGTCACGAAGCTCGCAAAGGAGAAGATCGACAAGAACAGGAAGACGGTCGAGAAGCGCATGATCAACAGGCACTGAGAAAAGTTTCTATATTTTTCTTACACCTTTTATTGCATTTGAGATGCTACTAATTTTCAGAGAATATACAGTTCCAAATTTACAGTGTAATCTATAAAGTGTTTTAATTTAGAGCCTATCCCAAAACCAATTTTTATTCCCAAACTCATAAGAATTTCAGAACTACTTTTCGATCAGCAGCTCGACTAATTATTTCGAAATCGAGATTTAAAGAAGCAATTTTTAAGTTTTGGATCAGCTCAATCACTATTTTACGAAGTGTAACTCTCACTTGTGATTTGTTTAAAAAGAGTCAAGAAAAAGTCTCCTTTTCAATCCTGATTACATAATTTCCAATCCCCAATAATTCATCCACTGTTACAAAATTAAATCCCTTTTTCTGCAATTCCGGAATCGCTCTTTCTAAAGCCGATACAATCCCGAGATTTGCATCATAAGTTCCACTGTGTCCATCATGACATAAAATAATTGATCCTTTTTCAGCGTTTCTCATTATATTGTTGTAAATATCTACTGATCCGTATTTGTATTTAAGAGATCCATCAAGAATAATACCAGGTTCGGTGGAACTATCTGATGAGCGACAGCTCCATAAAACGATTTTGAGGTCAAGCGCTTTTGCGATCTTAATTACTTTATCGTCAATGCTGCCATAGGGAGGACGAAAGTACACAGGTTTTTTCCCGATCAAATTAGTGATTATATTTTTGGTTCTGGACAATTCATTATAAACGATTTCTTCATCAGTAAGTCCGGGAAGAGCTTGATGATCATAAGAATGAATGGCTATGAGATGGCCTTCTTCATTTGCACGTTTGACAATTTCACTGCCGGTTATATATTTGCCTGTGAAATTTTGAACAGCAACGTTTTTGTCAATACAGCAGCCAAGGCAAAAAAATGTAGCTTTAGCTCCGTACTTTCGAAGCAGGTCAAGAATGTATGGGGTTACTTTGCCTGGACCATCATCAAAGGTCAGAGCAATATTAGGGATGTCAGGATTGCCTTTTACAATTATCTCGTTTGACGTCATAAATACCTATTAAGTTTAGGCGTGATTTTACATAAGAATGCGTAAATCCTAATGATATACAATAGCGCTTCGATTCCATATTCATCACAGACCTGAGCTTCTAAATTCAGTAGTCGATTATAAATTTCTCCTTGTTGAAGATTTATTTTCGAATTGATATCTAGTTGTGTGCATTTTCGATTTAAACGTATATTATAAAATAATTGGAAAGATAAATTATAAAATAATTGGAAAGATAAAATGGACACGAAAACTTTTAGCAAAATAGAAATTTTGTTAAGCGGATTTCTTTTTGGAACAATTCCTATCTTTTCAGTATTTTTACATAGACTCGAAGTATCCTCATTTGAACAAGTTTTTTTCAGGCTAACTATTTCCATATTAATACTATTATGTATAATGCTAACATTTGAGAAATATGAATTATTTCGATTAAAAAAATCAGATATCCATATTTTTATTTGGTTCGGATTTTTTGTAACGATGTCGCATCTTACATATTTATCTTCGCTCTCATTGGAGATTGCTGCAAGTCAAGCAGTTTTTTTGACATATACTCAACCTTTTTTTGTAATAATATTAAGCAAATTTATTTTGAATGAGAGAATTACCTTGACACGATTCTTGTCAGCTATTTTATCGATTGTTGGAGCTGCAATGATTTTGCAGATATGGATGATTAATATAATTGCGTATAAGCTACTAATAGGCTATTTTCTGGCAATCCTAAACGGTCTTTTCTACGCTTCGTATATAGTCTCAGGTCGTTATGTAGGAATAAAGAAAAGATATAATTTTTTAGCAACAACATTTTGGTCATTTGTCTCAGCATTAATGTGGTTATTGCTCAGTTGGTATCTGATAAAATTAATCATAACTGATAAGGAGATCTTAAATTTTACAACTATGTTGCCGTCTAATGCGTGGATTTTACTGGTTGGCTTAAGTCTTATCAGCACTTTTTTACCTTATGTTATGCTTAATAAAGGGCTTGGACAAGTAAAGGCTTCACAAGCTGGAATTATATTATTGATTGAACCAATAAGTGTAGTATTAATGGGTGGTTTAATTCTGCATGAATCGTTAAGTTTTTGGCAGATTATTGGTACTATTTTAATATTACTTTCGGTAATTAAGGTAAATTACGAAACAGATAATTAAGTGTTACAATTTTCGACCCCTTTTGCCTTCAACGAAAATCTTTAACCCCATTTCCCAAAACTTCGGTTGTGCTTGTTTATCTCATTAGTTACTTTTTCATACTTATTGATGAAAACCAGATGAAAACAATTTCACTAGACTACACAACCACCTTAATCAGCTTAATACCGAAATGATATTCTTGGCAGCAATATTACTATTTTACAAGTTCTTGAACACCTATTAAGGAACCAAAAACGCTAGTATTTACTTTTTGCATAGGCTCTAAGTCACCTAGATAGGCCTCGTAGATAAAGTGACAAATACTGCAGATCGCAATATTTCCGGATAGCTCTAGTACATACTGGCTTTCATAGATGCTACTGACAACGTGAAATATATAACACGCTTTTTATGGCAGCAGCCGACTTTATTTTTTTTAGCCAATAGCCTCCTGATATCTGCTCACTTCATGAGCATGCGGGCGTGGAGGGAAGTTTTCAGATGAATTTTAGAAAGAAATTTGAAAACTAAAAGCCTATCTGGAAAATCGATAACAACATAATATATTTATTAAAAGCGGAATGTTTATTGTGTCGGGTTTGCGTTTAAGTAATGAGTCCTTAATGAATCCTAAAAATGTTAAATTGTCAAGAGGTGAACTCATGGCATGTAAAACAAAGGGCGGCGACAAGAAACCAAAACCGAAAAAGTGATTCTAAAAAAATGATTCTACGATACTTCTAAAGTTGGGTCTTTATGACGTAGCATTATTTGTTCTCTTTGGGAAACCATAAAAGTTAAAATATTCTAACGAATTTATATATGCGAGTGTTTATGGATCTACAGGTAGAAGCAGAGGTTACCAGGCCTGGCATGGATGTCAAGTCGGTATTGAAAACGACTCCGACGTCCAGAATATATTTTTTAGATAATC
>CAZCKG010000258.1:0-3848 GCA_964498825.1 uncultured Methanosarcinales archaeon | reverse complement strand
TTGGGAAGCCCTTTGTGTCCAAGTCCTACAAGGAAGAGAAATGAACGGTTGCGGAGAGCTTCTTCAGCAATTTTTACGGGCATAACCTGCCTTTTCGGATCAGGTTTTGAGGTGGTAATCACTATTTCTCCAAACTGGGATGGAAATCCTTTCTTCGGGAGGTCTGATACAGACAGGTGGTTTCTTTCGTATAGAATTTTAAGATAACTTCCTGATTCTCCTATAGTGGTTTTTTCCATAACGAAAGCCACCAGTTCTTCTGCAGTCATTTTGAAAGGAAAATCATAAAGGGCAAGATGGAATCCGAAAGCATGGCAGATTGGGGCAGCTCTGGCAATGGCACGGTAGTGAGCATCGAGAACCTTGATCTTATCGTAGGTGTTTACTATCCCAAGGGTAAGCATAAACTGCTTCATTATCTTTTTCTTAAAATAATGTTTCGTCAATTTTTAAGAGTTTATTTAAGGTTCAGGTCACGCTCATGTTTTACAGTCAGATTTTTAATTCCACAGACTTATCCGGATTTCTCGTGTGGGAACTTAAATGCCAGCGTTTTATTGTCAGGTATTGTTATTAATTCCACTAACTTATCCGGATACCTTGTGTGAAAACTTAATTCTTCAGTCACAAACTCAACATTTATGAGAATATTTCATCGCATGTTGCATGCATTTCTCGAAATGCTCACAATTTTTGCAATCTTTCCATAGTGATAATTTTTTCGAGTTTTCAATTATAGTAAACCCCAGTTTTTCAAAAAAGTCAGGTGAAGTAGTCCGAACATAAAGTTCGCAGGCTGAATCTTCAATTGTTGTAAAAAGATATTTCATAAGCCTTGTTCCTATCCCTTTTCCCCGATAATTCGGATGAACTGCAATGGAATGAATTTCCAGAAATTTTTTTCCATGAAATTCACATTTTATAAGGGCGGCACAGCCAATTATTTTTCCATCTATTTCAGCCAGCACGAAGTCTTCTGGTCGAAGCTCTTCCATGTCAAGAAAGTAAGTAGATAGGAGCTTCTGAATTCCCAGAAGATCTGATTCTTCGGCTCTTCGGATAAAAATCTCTGTCATGATTTTCAGTAATCAGCTTCTTTCTGCTCACCAGATTTCTTCTGGAGATGAGGTTCATCCATGCTGCCGCTTCTAAAACCTTCCAGGTCCAGGGTTATGTAATCAAAACCCAGATGTTTCAGGTGTCTGGAAATATCTTCTCTTTTCTTGAAAGCATCCTCAATCTCTTCTTGAATCATTTCTATTCTGGCCAGGTTTTCATGCATCCTAACCCTGAATTGGGTAAACCCGAGGGAAAAAAGATAATCTTCGGCTTTTTCAATTTTCTGGAGAGCTTCCAAAGTTAAAGGTTGTCCGTAGGGAATGCGTGTGGCAAGGCAGGCTGCAGACGGCCTGTTAGCCGCTGAGAGGGAGAGAATAGAAGCAATCTCTCTAATTTCCTCTTTTGTTATATTCAATTCCGCAAAAGGAGAAAAAACCTTTTCGCCAGCTTCCTGTATTGCTCTGTATCCCGGACGGTTTTCTCCCCTTATTTCAGAGGCGTTTGTACCTTCAAGCACTGAATTATATCCATTTTTTTCAGCGAAATCTATCAGGGTTTCAAGCAGGGCTTTTTTACAGAAATAGCATCTATTTATTGTATTTGCGGCAAAATAAGGAAGACTCATCTGGGAAAAGGGGATAGCTTTATGGTGAATTCCGATTTCGCAGGCTGTTTTAGTAGCTGTTTCCAGTTGTTGCCTGGGAAAAAGTGGAGAATCAATTGTTACAGCAATGGCTTTTTCTCCTAATGCTTCAAAGGCAAGGGCTGCAAGGGTTGCACTGTCTACTCCCCCTGAAAATGCAACTACAGCACTTCCTCTGGCTTTTATAGCCTCTTTTATCATTCCTATCTTTTCAACGGCCATTAATTATGAATTTTCAGCTAATAAGATATATGTATTTGCCAGCCATATAGTCAGACGTTTCTCACAAGTTAAAAAATGAGAGAATTCGCACTTAAATTCTCTTGAATTAAATTCTCTTGAATCATATGATTTCCAATTTAACTTCCTGAATGTTAATTCTTGTTTAAACCTTTTGAATAAGATAATTTTTACGAACTTACAAAGATGGAGACCTTATATGGCATTATTTGGAACTAACGGTGTACGCGGTATTGCTAATGAATACATAAATCCGGAACTGGCAGTTAATTTAGCCAGAAGCCTTGGTACATACATGGGTTCAAAAGGAACTGTTGCTATTGGCTGTGATACCCGAATTTCGGGCCAGATGCTGAAATCTGCTGCAATTGCCGGGGCTCTTTCAACAGGCTTGAACGTAATAGATGTTGGGCCTGTTCCTACTCCTTCCATTCAGTATTATGTGCGTGATTTTGCAGATGCAGGAATTGTTATTACAGCATCCCATAACCCAAGAGAATACAACGGAATTAAATTGATTGCAGGAGATGGCTCGGAGTTCCCAAGGGACGGAGAAAAAGAAATAGAGAAGATTTACTATTCAGGAAAATACTCCATTGTTTCCTGGGAAAAAACCGGTAGTTTCAGGGTCGATCCCGGAGTCAATGACTACTATATTAGAAACGTAATAAATTCAGTGGATGCTGAAACAATACGCAGCCGTAAATTCAAAGTAGTTGTCGACACCGGCTGCGGAGCAGGTTCTCTTACTCTTCCTTTTCTGCTAAAAGATCTGGGCTGTCAGGTGTTGACTTTAGGAGCTCAGCCTGACGGAACTTTCCCCTGGCGAAATCCTGAACCCACTCCTGATGCCCTTACTGAACTCTCCGAACTTGTAAAAAAGACAGGTGCAGATTTAGGAGCAGCTCATGATGGAGATGCAGACAGAATAGTCTTTATGGATGAAAACGGGAAATTCGTCAACGAAGAAGTTCTGCTTGCCATGATGACAAAATATATGCTTGAACGTGAAAAAGGCCCTATAGTAACTCCCGTTAGTTCTTCGCAGCGCATGGCCGATATCGCAAAAGATGCAGGAGCTGAACTTCACTGGACAGCTGTAGGTTCTATCAATGTTGCTCGTAAAATGATGGAAGTAAATGCAGTTTTCGGAGGTGAAGGCAATGGAGGCCTTATTTTCCCCAAACATCAGTACTGCAGAGACGGAGCAATGGCCTGTGCCAAAATTCTTGAAATCCTTGCTGGCGGTAAAAGGCTTTCTGAACTTGCTGCCAGTGTACCTGAATATTTCAATGCAAAAACCAAAATCCCCTCCAAAAATACAGAGGTTACTATGGATATAGTGAAACAGGAAGCTTCAGGGCTTGGACACAAGATGGATACTATTGACGGAGTTAAAATCTGGTATGAAGACGGCTGGGTGCTCATCCGCCCCTCAGGCACAGAACCAATTTTCCGAATCTTTGCTGAAGCAAAAAAACAGGAAAGGGCAGAAAAACTTATGCAGGAAGGCCTGGATCTGGTTATAAAAGCGGAGAAACTTGCAGCTCTTAAATAATATTCAGCGGGCAATCGAGATTTGATTCAAAGGGTCTTAGAGCGTGTCTTTCCAATTGTAGAATTTTTTGAATTTAAGACACGCTCTTAGGAGAATCCTCACTATGAAGTTAAAATATACTAAATTCCAAATTGCTTTGGAAACTATAGGGCTTCTGCTTTTAGTAGGGATGATCATCTTTGTCTACATAAATTGGAATCAAATTCCTCAACAAGTCCCTATGCACTACAATGCAAAGGGTGAAATTGATAGCTGGGGAAGTAAATATAGCATCCTTTTTTTACTCGTTATAAACATATTGCTTTATGGATTTATAACTGCAGTGTCTTTTTTTCCACAGATTTGGAA
>CAZCKG010000257.1:0-3852 GCA_964498825.1 uncultured Methanosarcinales archaeon | reverse complement strand
TTGAAGATAGCATTTGACACAATTCCAGATATTAAAATTGTCGCGCAGACCCTTCCTGAAGAAAACGCATCAACTACAGTTCTCAAGAAACTTGGTTTTCAGTTTACTGGTGAAAGAGAACATCCTGAAGATGGAAAAATCTGGGAGTGGGAGCTAAGAAATCCCGAAAGCAAGTAAATAAATAGGTAATCGAATTTGTAAATCAGCCAGCTTCTTAAGCAATAAAACCTCTAAAACCAGTCTTTCTTAAGCAGTAAAATCCCCAAACCAATCAGATCTCTTTTATTTCTCTGGACAGGCCCTTGTAATGTGTATAGAGATCTGCTCCCCAGCAGAGAGCTGCAGGTTCGAAACTTATGACATCGTTAACATGATCGTAAATGCCGTTATTGTAGAAGAGGCCAAGAGACAGGAAGCAGTTTGTTACTGCAATTGAGAGAAATATTTCTCTGTCATAAACGTAGATATGGGTATTATCCAGGGCCAAAAACTGTTCAAACTCATTCCTGAATTCCGTTCTCATTCTGTCAAATACAGGTTCTGTCACAATAAGTGATACATTTATGCCTCTCTTTGCAAAACTAAGAAACATTTCAGGATACAGAGGATGAATAAAAGGAGAGATGCCGTTTACAAATTCCGATTTTGCAATATTTTCCATAAATTCCATGTGGGAAGAAAACATGCTGCTTTCATCAAGTGGGCTGGTAAAAGTACTGCATTTAAGGTCACTAATTCTTTTTAAGAGATGAGGGGGTATGCTGTCAAGCTTGTGATTGTTCCAGAATTCATATTTGCTCTCAAGGGATTCTATAGTGTCGACCACGGGCTTCATTTTGTCAGCTACTGCTTTTCCTAATGTGGTTAGAAAATACTTATCTCCTTCTTTATACAGAAGATGCCCTTCTTTAAGCAGTTTTATCTGCGGATAAACAGAAGCTGGGCCTGCGTTCAAAACACCTATTATATCCTGTATACTCTTTGGTTTTTCCCTCAATAAAAGAAGGATCTGCTTCCTTTTTTCAGAAGAGAAAATCAGGTCAAGATAAGATAATTCCATTCTGTCTCCACTTTTATATTGATAATTGTTCCTTTTTAAGATGTACTCTTGATTTTGTGCAGGTATCCTAAGCTATATCTGCAGATATAGTTTTTCCAAACAATTTAATCTTTCAGGCTTGAAGTATTATGTTACTTTATCGAAATAAGAAATCAATACATATAAGAGGATACAGGAGGAAACCTGTCAGATTGAAATGTAGAAATAGAAAGGGAACAAAAATGAAGTTGGTGGGAATTCTTGAGTGAGCAGCCAGCAATACATGAAAGGACTTTTAGTCAGATTTCAGATGAAAGGATAAAGGCCGCACGGCAGCTGGGGATCTATTTTGAGGTTTATCCTGATAGGAAACAGGCTTTTGAAGACCTTTTAAGGCTTTGTTCTGACAGAGACAGTGTAGTAAGGGAAGAGGCTGTAAATTCTCTTACAACGATTTTCCCGAATGTGCCTGATAGAGAGGGAGTGTGGAAGCAATTTATAAATCTTACCGCTTATCCGGAAGAAAGAGTTATAAGTGCCGCAGTAAGCTCTCTTATTAGCGTTTTTTCTCTGATGCCGGATAAAAAAAAGGCATGGGTAGATCTCGTTGAGCTGGTAAATTCAAAGTCAGGCCTGGAAGATGTGAGCAGGGGAATCGTCGGTTCATTTTCGGATTTAATCAGGGAAGTTCCGGACAAGCAGCAGGTGTGGAAAGACCTGCTTGATATGACAGCATCAAATGACATATATGCCAGGGAGAAAGCAGCTTCTCTTTTGATTATTGTTTTTCCTGAATTGTCAGATGAGAATAAAGAAGAAGCCTGGAATGAACTGCTGGAGCTGGCTGCTGAATATACTACTGAATCCGAGGATACAAAAGTAAGAGAACAGGCTGCAAGGACTCTTGGTGCAGTCTTTATGGATATGCCAGCTCAAAAGAAGGATGAAGCCCTGGATGGACTGCTGGAACTTGCAGTTTCAGAAAGCCCTGAGGTTCAAAAGGAAATTCTTCTGGCTCTGCCCTATGTTTTTTCACATATTTCGGATAAAAAAAGAGCATGGGATAATATTCTCAGGCTTACTGAAAACGAAAGAGAATCCGTACGAAAGAAAGCTGCAGATGCTCTATTCACAATGTTTCCCGATATGCCAGATAAGAATAAAGTCTGGACTGATTTCTTCGATCTGATCAGGGCAAGAGATGAGTATGTAAGGGCTGTGGCAGTAAATGGGCTTGTATCTCTGTTTCCTTCACTGGAAGACAAAGATTCCTTCTGGAAAGAGATTGTTGAACTCACAGATGATAAAGAAGAATATGTCCAGAGAGCAGCCGTTGGCACTCTAGGCAAGGTTTTTCCTGATCTTCCCAATAGAAAAGAGGCATACTCAGAACTCGCGAATTTTGCTGATAAAAACGATAATAACATGCTTAAAAAGTTACTAGTGACCCTTGAATCTGATAATCCGCAGTTTTCCGATAAGTACGAAAAGAATGAAGAGGAATCGAAAGAGACGGAAAAGGAAAGAGTTGGGAATGAGCAGGCCCGAGTAAGCAGAAAGCCAATTTCCGACTCTCTCAGACCTGCAGATGACAGCAATTTTTACATCCAAAAAGATGAGGTAAAACCCTTTGTCTGGACACACTCCTATCCGCCGGAAAAAAACGAAGTAATAAAGGAACTCATTAATCTGAGTTCAAGCCAGGACCCACAGGGGTTGAGGGATATAGGGTCCTTGCTTGCTCTTTATTCAAGACACTCGGGAAAAATGCAGGACATCTGGAATGAACTACTTAAGATAATAGAGGGTAAAGATACGGGTGCCAGAAGGAGTGCCGCAGGACTGCTCCCATTTATCTTTCCAGGACTTGAGGATAAATCCAGAGTCCTTCAAGATCTGCTCAGGCTAACTGAAAGTCAGGACGCTCAGCTCCGAAAAACTGCCGCTGAAATCTTTGCCACTTCTTTTGAATATTCTGAAAATAAACAGAGAACATGGGACGAGTTTGTCAGGCTTGCTTCTTTTGAGGATAGGGAAGTAAGGAAAAGAGCTGTCCTTGCTCTGTCATCAGGTTTTGCAGAAGTTCCTGATAAAGAGAAAGCATGGAGGGACCTGCTCAAGCTTTCAGTCCATAGCGACAGTTTTGTACAGAGAGCTGCAACGAGGGCTCTTGGTCCTGCTTTTTTTCAGGTTCCGGATAAAACTCAGGCCTGGAGAGACCTGCAGGTGCTTACTGATAACCCGTACATCTATGTCCGGAGGTATGCTTTTCGTTCCCTTGCAAGAGCTTCTCTCTGGAGGGCTTTAAAGGCGGAAAACGAAGCTGCTTTTATCTTCGGACTAAAAGAAGCTGTCAAATACTATGAAAAAGCAGCTGAAACTTTTGTTGACGCTAATATTCCTGAATTCTACCTGCCCTTTTATGAAGCTCTTTTATTCATTCTCTATGGTGACAGGCCCGGGAGATCAAGACTTGAAAGCGGAAGATATCTCACGAAAGTGACCAGTGGGCTTAAGGATCAAAAAGAAAACCAGCATGTTCTCGAAGTTCTCGAACAGTTTACAGAACTTTTAAGAAATGCAGAAAATTTAGCAACGAGTAGCCTGTCTTCCAGAAAAAAACTGCTTGAAACCTGCATTTTGACTTTTGATAGATATTTAAGCCTTTTTGAAAGCATGGAAGAAAAAGAAATTCTTGCTCCTAAAACGGTGAAAAAAGAGCGCCATGAACCTGGAAAAGCAATTCTGGAGAAAGTAGAGAAAAAGAAATCATTCGTGTTAAGAAACCGTAAAAAATAATGAACAAAAACAAG
>CAZCKG010000256.1:0-3853 GCA_964498825.1 uncultured Methanosarcinales archaeon | reverse complement strand
TGGCTGACAGTATTTATGATTCTGAAAAGGTCATAAATGAATGGATTGAAAAACTCAATCATACCCTGAAAAGTGGCTATAAAGGTCTGAGGTTAGGCGAAAATTTTTCCTGGGTTGAAAAAAAAGATTGGGGATACTTTGTTGATTATGTGAGAAAAATGAGTGTTGTTATCGGCAAATCCCGGATGACAGCTCTGGACTCATATTTTCTAGACATATTCACCATATCTGAAGTAATTGAAATAGTCTCCAGCCATCAATTTTCTTTAATCAAAAAAGAAGGAAAATGGGAAAAGACAGAAAATTGCAAATGGAGAAAAACTGAGGAAGCAATAATCAGAGCCGCGCAGGATTGGAAGCATACATTTGATGCGGTGCCAGACCTGATATCCATAATTGACACTGATTATCGGATTGTTCGTGCCAATAAAAACATGGCAGAAAGATTGGGGATGACACCAGAAGAGTGTGTTGGGCTAACCTGCTATCGCATTGTTCATGGAACAGACGAACCTCCTTCTTTTTGCCCTCACAAACAATTGCTTAATGACGAGACTGCTCATATGGCAGAAACTTGCGAAGATTGCCTTGGTGGCTATTTCATAGTAAGCGTATCTCCAATATATGATTCGGCAGGAAAACTCACTGGAAGTATCCACGTTGCCCGTGATATCAATGAACGCAAAAAGTCAGAAGAAGCCCTTCGAAAAGCACATGACAGTTTAGAAGCAAAAGTTAAAGAACGTACAGAAGAACTTGAAAAGGCTTACAACTCGCTGAAAGAAAGTGAAAAAGGTCTTGCGGAAGCTCAAAGAATGGCTCACATTGGGAAATGGGAGTGGGATATTGCAGCTGATAAAGCATACTGGTCTGAGGAAATGTACCGAATTTTCGGGCGGAGTCCTGATAAATCAGCCCCGCCTTATAATGAATACTTAAATTATACACATCCTGATGACCAGGAACGTTTTGACAACGTCCATATAAAAGCTGTTGCCGGAGAACCTTACAGCCTTGATCATAGAATCATCTTAGATAACGGAGAAGAACGCACAATTCACATACAATGTGAAATTATTTTTGAAGATGGTGTCCCAGTTCGGTTGAAAGGAATAGTTCAGGATATCAATGAGCGCAAAAAAGCTGAAGAGAAAATTCAGAGTTTGGCGAATATTGTAGAATCGTCTAACGATGCGATCCTCACTATATCTCTTGATGGTATTGTTACCAGCTGGAATAAGGGTGCTGAACAGGTTTATGGTTACCTGTCTGAAGATATTTTAGGGAAGAGTGCATCGATACTTGCACCAGATCATCTCAAAGAAGAAATTAATCATTTAATTGAAAAGGTTAAACAGGGAGAAAAGATCCGATATTATGAGACTACAAGGGTAAGAAAGGATGGCAGGGTAATATATGTTTCGATAGCCCTTTCCCCTGTTTTTAACACATACGGAAAGCTTGTTGCCATCTCAGCTATTGCCAGAGATATTTCTCAGCGAATTGAGACCGAAAGGTCTATAATGAAAGCTGAAGACGCAAGAAAGAAAGAGATCCATCATAGAATCAAGAACAATTTGCAGGTAATTTCTTCCCTGCTGGATCTTCAGGCTGAAAAGTTCAGCGACAGAGAAGTACTTGAAGCTTTCAGGGAAAGCCAGAGTCGTGTGCTCTCAATGTCCTTCATTCATGAAGAACTCTATAAGGGAGAAGGAACAGATACACTGGATTTTTCGATATACCTTCGAAAGCTAGCTAAAAATCTTTTCCAGACTTATAGGCTTTGCAGTAAAAATATCAACCTGTTCATGGATCTGGAAGAAAATTCATTCTTTAATATGGATACTGCTATTCCATTGGGAATAATTGTTAACGAACTCATCTCGAATGCTCTCAAGCATGCATTTACCGAAAAGACAGGAGAAATTAAAATTAAGCTTTGCAGGGAAGAAGAAAATGGTGAAGTGAATAAATCGCTTTACAGCCTGATAATTTCAGATAATGGAAAGGGACTTCCTGAAAACCTGGAACTGGAAAACATTGAATCGCTCGGTTTGCGTCTGGTAAACATCCTTGTTGACCAGCTGGATGGAAACCTTGAATTCAGACGAAACCAAGGGACAGAATTCAGAATTGGATTCAAGGTAGCCACAATAAATAGAAGCCTGAAATAATACTGTATTTTTTCATGGATGTAGTTCACATGCTTCAAGATCCTTTCCCCTTTATTTTTTCAAAAGCCTTAAAACCTCCTCTTTTCGAACCCGGAGAATATTGCTTCTGGAATGATTCTCATATTTCAAAAAGTATGCTCAAAGCTCATCTTGACCAGGCTCATGACGGTGCAAGCAGGAAAGTAATTGAAATTGAAAAAACCATCTCTTATCTGATCAGCTCAGGTTTTCTTAAAACCGGGAACAGAGTCCTTGATCTGGGCTGCGGACCAGGTCTGTACAGTAGCAGGCTTTGTAGGGAGGAAATGAAGGTTACAGGTCTTGATATTTCCTGGCGGTCTATTGACTATGCCCGCTCTCATGCTGAAAAGGCTGGGCTGGACATTGAGTATAAATGTGCTGATTTTTTCAGCATAAAATACGAAGAAGCTTTTGATGTTGTCCTTCAGGTTTACGGGGAAATATGTACTTTTTCCGATGAAAAAAGGGATCTTCTCCTGAGCCTTATTTTTAGGGCGCTTAAGGATAACGGAATTTTTATCTTTGATGTTTCCACACGCTCTCTTCGTATGCGGGAAGGGCTTAAAAACCGATGGTACGTTTCGGAAGGCGGTTTCTGGAGGCCGGGAAGGCATCTTGTGCTGGAAGAAGGGTATGATTATTCGGAAAATGATATCTGGCTAAATCAGTACATTGTCGTGGACGAGGACGGAACAGTTAAGACCTACAGGCTCTGGCTACATGATTATTCTCTTGAAACAATAAGCAGAGTGTTTGAACAAAATGGGTTTAAAATCGAGAAAGTATGGAGCAGTCTTTCCGGAGAACCTTATGTAGAAAACGGAGACTGGATAGCGATAGCGGCGAGAAAATGTAAATGAATCGAGAATATCGTGTTGCTTGAGAAACTGATAATTCACATGCAAGTAATTTTGAAGAATTTATAACGATCTCCATCCTTCTGATAAATCAGGTATTAACATGCAAAAATTGAGTATTCGAGAAGCCGACAGGTTAGAAATAACAATCCTGATGGATAACTATACAGATATGCTTTTGGTAGAAAGTACCGATGTATGCAAAAGGCCGCAATTGCCTTTGCCTCATGTACTTCTTGCTGAACACGGATTTTCGTGCTTGATTAAAGTCTATGCCGGAGCTGATGAGCACTTAGTGCTGATGGACGCAGCAATAACTCCTGCCTGTCTCCTCAATAACGCCAGTCTTTTGAATGTTAACATTTGCAAGATAGAAGCAGTTGTCCTGAGTCATGGGCATCCTGATCATTTTCTCGGGCTTGGAGAACTTTTGAGATTTATAAGCAAAGAGCAGAATGAAAAACTCCCGCTTTTTCTTCATCCCGATGCCTTTCTTGAACGCCGTATGAATATTCCTGCAATAGGGCGCCATGTCTCGATACCAGCACTCAATGAAGATGCTCTAATAGAAGCAGGGGCTGTAATGGTAAAATCTAAAAACGCTTCAATGGTTGCAAATTATCTGATTTTCACTACAGGAGAGATTGAACGCAAAATTCCCTTTGAAAAGGGATTTCCCTGGGCTGAGGCAAAGCTTGATGGGAACTGGATTCTTGATCCCTTTAGAGATGATCAGGGACTGGTAATAAAGCTGAAAGGCAAAGGGCTCGTGGTCATTAGCGGCTGTGCACATGCAGGAAT
>CAZCKG010000255.1:0-3855 GCA_964498825.1 uncultured Methanosarcinales archaeon | reverse complement strand
AAAACTCTCAGGATTTGAATGATGCCTTCTATATCCGCAGGGAAGTTTTCATAAAGTAGAATATACCTTCTGTTAACAATATGCTTTTTTAGAAAAGTCCAGTTTTATAGGGATTTGAATCCTCAATGCTTTTAATGACATCAAAGCGAATGAATAAAAGGCATGTATTTTTTATATCTATCCATCCATGCGTAATAAAGTCCTGGATAATCGGGTAAACTTAAAATTATAAAGATATCCTTTTTCATTTTTTTCCATGATATTTTAACCCACATTCCGCAGTATTTTTTTGAAAATCGATATTTTTTCTGATAGCGCTTATACACAGATTCAAGTAATTTTAACTCTTGCTGTAACCTGGCGAAAATTAAATGACGTCGTTTTTGGTGTTAGAACAATGAGATATTATTTTCTTATTTCATATCAATCTTTTTTGATATCTGGCTTGTGGATATTTATGAATCAAATCCATATAAATTAAAAGAATCGAATCACTTTTTTAAAAGAAGAATTTCCGATATTATAATTTAAGGAATTAGTTAAAATTTTGTAATTCTTGTAGGTGTTAAAGATGCCTGGAAATCCAAATGAGATAAAGCTTGTAAACAACGCTATGTCCAACGCTACTCGAAGAAAGATAATGAACTTTTTATCGATAGGAGACAAAAGTACCGAAGAAATTGGAGGAGAAGTAGGGAAGACCATGCTTGATTTCCATCTCAAGCTTCTTCAACAGGCAAGTCTGATAGAGATTGAAGAAGGGACTGTGAAACTAAGCGAATATGGTAAGAATTTCCTTAAAGAGAAAGAAGATAAAGGTACAGATAAAACTGCAGATCTCTCTCAGGCAAAACCAATAGAAATTACTGAAGTAAAGCAGCTATTGCCCTGTATAGCTGATTCCTCAAAATTCAGGGTAATTGCAAACATAGCTCCTCCCCTGGGTGGAACCCTCAAGGTGCTTGAGCCACTCTTTCCCAGAGGCAAATACTCGGACAAAATAGGCGCCCTGATTATTCAAAAAGGAGAGATTATTACAACTATTTATGGTACTGGTAAAGTAACCATGACAATGATAAAAAGTGAAGGTGAAGCCAAGGAATCTCTCCAGAACTTTAAAAATACTATCAATGAAGCCCTAGCAAAAGGAGTTGTACCGGCCCCACACGAAAAAGTCAGGGTCGAACCTATGGAAATCTATAAATACCTTCCTCAGACCAACTGTGGTAAGTGTGGTGAGCAGAGCTGCTATACCCTTGCTATAAAACTCATGGGAGGGGAGGTCACTCTGGATAAATGCACACCTCTTAAAGAACCGGAATATGCAACCAATTTAGAGCAACTGCAGGTTCTGTGTGCATATATCTGAACCGGTTTATGAAATTCATCTAACTGGAGCGCTTTTAAAAACTTTGACTATATTGTTTACTGACAGTTCCTTTATTTATCATAGATTCGAACAGGTTAAATTCGGCTGTAAACTCACTGAAGACACACTTAAACGATATTATTTGAATATATTGACATCCAGACGTAATAATATCAAAAAAGGTCATATATTTTCTTTTTTATTTTCATAGGCTTTCTTCATCGGGGTTGCGGAAAAATGGGTTGTAATCAGAGTCTGTAAGCAGTATACTGCCATAAGAAGTTCATGGCAGAAATAGCCTTCCAAGTGTTAAAAATGACGGAGAATCCAAACGAGACAAAGCTGGTAAACTTTGCTATGGCCAATGGTACTCGAAGGAAGATAATTAACTTCCTGGCAGACGGCTATAGAAGTACCTGGGAAATAGAAGAAATAGTCGGTAAAGCAACGCTTGATTTTCATCTCAGGATTTTGCAGCAGGCAGGTCTGATTGAATTAGGAGAAGAAATCGTAAAGCTAAGCGAATTTGGCAAGAATTTCCTTAAGAATAAAACCGACAAGAAAACCGATAAAAATGAAGAAAAAACTGTAGACTTTTCTCAGGCAAAACCAATAGAGATTGCAAGGGTCAGGCAGGTTTTGCCCTGTATAGCTGATTCCTCAAAATTCAGGGTGAGTGCAAATATGACTCCACCTTTGGACGGAGTCCTGAAACTCCTAGAGCCCCTCTTTCCAAGAAGCAACTACTCAGATAGAAAAGATAGCTTGATAGTTCAAAAAGGAGAAATCATCACAACTATTTACGGTAGTGGGAAAGTCTCCGTCAGAATGGTCGAAAATGAGAATGAAGCTAAAGAAGAGCTTGAAAGACTGAAGAGTATTATCAATGAGGCTATTGCAAAAGGTGAAGCTCCAGCTCCCAGAGAAAAGGTAAAGGTTGACCTCATAGAAATATATAAACACCTGCCCCAAACTAACTGTGGAAAATGTGGCGAACAGGGTTGTTACAGCTTTGCTATAAAGCTTATGGCCAGACAGGCTTCTCTGGACAGGTGTACACCCCTTAAAGAACCAGAATATACAATCAATCAGGATCGTTTGCAATTTTTAGCTGCCTATATCTGAGTCACGATCACTATCTGTATCTTTTGATTGGAGGAATTTATGAAGGCGCTAACAATAGTGCTCACTGATGGCCCTTACATTTCCGAATACGCTGAAATTGCTTACAAACTCGCTGAGGCTGCACTCAAACAATATAAGGTAAACATATTCCTGTACCTGGATGCAGTAAATATTCCCAAAAAAGATCAGAACCCATCATTCTTTACCAATGAAGGACAACTTTTTTCCGAACTTGCAGAAAAAGGAGTTGTAATTCGAGCATGTGCAAGATGTGCTGGTGCAAGAGGGTACTTTCCAGGGGAAGAGATTATGGAAGGAAGTAACTGTAGTGATTATTTTTCTGGAATAAAAATTACCAGCCTTTATGAGCTATCGGAAATGCTGAGTAAGAGTGATAAAGTAATTTCATTGTCAAGATAAACTAACCGAAATGAGGTCTAAGCGATGAAATCAGTTTTTTATCTACTGGATACAGCTCCATATGGCAGTGAAAAAGCTTTTGGAGCATTAAATGCAGCTGTCGTAAGTCTTAGTAAGATGGATACCATTCTTGGCCTTTATGGAGATGGAGTTTATCTGACAATTGCAGGCCAGGATAGCAGAAAACTTGGAGTACCAAACCTTGCGGATATTCTTTATGCATATGGAGAGTTAAAAGTGCTTGTGCATGAACCTTCACTTGTTGGGAGAGGCCTTTTTGGGGAAATCCTCATCGAAACTCTAGAACTGACAGATGAGGAAGATTTTTTCGAAGCTATGGAAAACTCGGAATGCGTTATCCTGCTTTAATATTGGCTTCTGGGTAGGATGAATAGGATGATAATATGAAACAAGAACAAAAGGACGTTTTCTTGCTGACAAAACCTCCTCTTAACCCAAGATCTGATTTGTGCCTCAAAATTATATCTAGTACAGGAAACGTTAGGCTCTACCTTGCAGGAGATGGAGTATATCACTTGCTTATCGGGATAGAAGGACTTCCAGGGTGTAAGATTTATGCATGTAAGGAAGATATTGAGGCAAGAGCTATCAAGGTAGGAGAGAACATTACGGTTCCAGATGACTTTTATGCTACATTTATTGATGACATTATGGAAAATTGCAGGCGTGAGTATACATTTTAAAGTTATGATATCCATATAGTTTTTTATTTTACTATCATTACACATAATGTGCAAAAGATATATTAGTAGGACTTACGCACTTGATGTTCAAAATCAAGATCTATAGACGTCACTAATAAATCGAGGCTTTAGACAGTTGAAGGTTTGACGCTGTTGACTATTCAGTTCAACCGCGTAAGTCCTATATTAGTTGGGTTTAGAAAGAATTATATAGATTAACACATTCAATGATTGTTG
>CAZCKG010000254.1:0-3855 GCA_964498825.1 uncultured Methanosarcinales archaeon | reverse complement strand
AGGATGGTTCTGATATCTGGATTCTTGGTCAGGTTTGCCATCTGTTCATAGAGATTTATGGCATCGAGCTCGGCTATGATTCCGGCTCTGAGAATTTCTTTATCAAGATCATCTGCAGATATGCTTTTAAGGTCAATGGGTATTTGAGATAACATATTACTTACTCCTTCTTTTTTATATACGTATAAAGTAATAAATATTTTTCTAAAATTGACAATTATTTAAGTTTTTGGATGTTTCATCCTAAAGTTTTCATTTTTAAAGTTTTATTTTTAAAGCTTTCATCCTTAAAGTTTTCATTCTTAAAGCTCTCATTCTTAAAGCTTTCATTCATTGACCTTTCCGGAACCAGAATATTATTTATGGCTTATCCTGCGTAACTGATCCTGTAAATTGCATTGTTTTTATCATCCGATACAAGTAGAGCTCCATCAGGCATTACAAGAACATCAACAGGCCTTCCCCATGCTGCAAGCCCCCGAAGCCATCCCTCGGCAAAGGGCTCATAGCTCACGGCTTTTCCGTTTTCCATTTTCACAAGGGTAACTCTATACCCGATTGGGATCTTCCTGTTCCAGGAACCATGTTCGGCAATAAATATCTGGTTCCTGTACTCTTCAGGAAACATTTTGCCTGTGTAAAAGGTCATTCCAAGAGCAGCTACGTGAGGCCCAAGTTTAATTTCAGGAGCTGTGAATTCCGAACAGTTCCTAAGTCCTCCGAATTCAGGGTCAGGAATATCGCCTGCATGGCAGTAGGGAAATCCGAAATGCATTCCCTGTACAGGTGCTCTGTTCAGTTCGTCAGGAGGTAAATCGTCTCCCAGCCAATCTCGCCCATTATCCGTAAACCATAACTCTCCTGTTTCAGGGTTCCAGTCAAAACCTACTGTGTTCCTGACTCCTTTTGCAAAAATCTCAAGCTGGCTTCCGTCAGGCTCCATCCTCATAATCGTCCCGTAACGTTCGTCTTCCCCTTCTTTATTACAGACATTGCAAGGCATTCCCACAGGAACGTACAGCTTTCCGTCAGGTCCGAACTTGATATATTTCCAGCCGTGTGCCTGGTCTGATGGAAAATTATCATTAACGACAACGGGATCAGGCGGGTTTTCAAGCCTTGATTCTATATCATCATAGCGAAGTATCCTGGAAATTTCGGCAACATACAGAGAACCGTTTCTGAAGGCAACGCCGTTTGGCATATTCAAGCCTTCAGCAAGCACAAGCACATCATCAGCTTTACTGTCGTTGTTCCTGTCAAGAACTGCATAAACTTTTCCTGCATCCCTGCTTCCGACAAAAAGAGTGCCGTCAGGACTCAGGACCATTGACCTTGCACCTTCAATATTTTCTGCATAATAATCGATGGAAAAACCTGGCGGAAGCCTGATACAGGCAGGACCTGTTTCGTTTTCTCCGCAATCATTTAATGGAATGGTTCTCAGGACGGCATAAGTTGCGAAAATAAGGAAAATTAAGACAAAAAGACCAAGTATTATATTTCTCCCTTTCATTTTCCTCCTCCAGTTAGCTCTAGATTAATTGTTACCATCTAGCTCTAAATTGATTTTTTAAACTAATTGTTATTAAATTAGTTGTAATACGAGAACTTTTGCAGCTTCAAAAGCTCTCTTTCAACCTCAGGTTTCGAATACCCATCCCCTTCCAAGCGTTTGAGTCCATTCCACCAGCAAAAATACATAGGTGGAATTCGTATTCTCTATCCCGAGGTTTTCTGATAGCCTGAGTAGTCCCCATAAAATGTAACTACATTGTCGTGCTTCTCTATAGGAATTCCGCCTTCCATTCCCGAGTCGATATCAGGATAAAACCTTCCATACCACTTTATCATCAGGATTTCGTAGACAATAAACCTACCTTCTTTTCCGAATTCCTTTTCAAATGGCTGAACCATGAATCAATCATGCTCTGGGCACTTCGTATAAAAGCAATGCATATGGATGTCACTTTTCCTTCCATGTCCTCTGGAAGGGGTACAATCTTGCCTGCAAGGGATTTTGATCTAACCTCAGGAAAAAGTTGCCCTATAATATTTCGTTTGACTCTCTCAGGAACCGTACCTTCTTTTAAAGTAGCCTGCTTTAAAGTACCCACTTTAAAGTACCCTGCTCTCTTTTATGAAATTCCCTCTATCAAGGATTCAGAATAAAAAGCCTTGAATAAAAAATGAGTTCATTGTTATTATAATATTTCTCAACTATATGTAAATGCTTTTTTAAGCTAAATACAGGATCAGGCAATCACGGAAAAAAACGTGTTTTGATGAAATTGAAGATGATGAGAAGATAACTTATGGCTTGTAAATGAATATACAATATAACTTTTATAATTTCTAATAAGTAAAGAGTTTAATTTATACTCATTGTTATTTATAAAAAACTCATTTTGTATAACTTTTAGCGAAATAATTCAGAAAAAAGAAAAGCTTACATTTTTTTGTCTCAATACTGTTTAAAGTATTATGAATTAGCATCTCCCTCAAAGAGACATGTTGAGATCTCAAATAAGATCAAGAAATAATTAAAGCGTCTAAAAATTGCAATTTTTCTGAAAATGTGAAGCTTTTTATTAAGAAAATCAGATTGCCTCTGGTTCTATCTTGATTTTATCTTTAAGGCTCCGTATTTAGCTATTCTCAGAATTTGAATCTAGCTAGTAATCATAAATCAAAGATTGAAATCCTTTCTGGAGAATGAGCAGTGTGATAACAACTAAAGTACTCAAATCCTTTCTCTTGTTGCTCTGCATAACTTTTGCTTTCTTTGTTTCAGGCTGTGCAGAAAAAAATCTCAGTGCAGATGAAATTGCAACTCAGGTGATAGAGAAAGAGAACAGTATTGAAGACTATTCGTATATAATGGGCGTGACCTACTACTATGGAGAAAAGACAACAACAACTGAATTTAAGACCATGTTCAAAAAGCCAAACCTGATTAAAAATATAGCGATAGAATCAGGAAAAGAGAACGGGACATTACTTGTTTCGGATGGAGAGTTCACCTGGACCTATGCTCCGGATACAAACACAGTTATAAAAACAAAAATTCCTGAAGCTCAGAAATTAGGTAAAAGTGACTACGCTCAGTTCATAAGTGAATTACTAAATGATACAAATGTAACTCTACTTGGTATTGAAAAAGTAGACAATAGATCTACCTTCTTACTGGAAACAACTCCTAAAAAAACAGCTGAGGATTATCAGCTTGTAAGCAGAACAAAAATCTGGGTAGACAAGGAAACATGGATGCCTTTAAAGTATGAAATATATGATAGCAACAAAAATCTAACTATAAAGATTGAAATCCGAGATCTAAAAGTCAACGCAGGAATTCCGGACTCTGAGTTTATATTCGACATACCTGAAGGAGCAAAAATAAAAACTGTGGACTTGGAGGAAGTTCTTGAACCGCCTGAAGAATTAACCCTTGAAGAAGCCAGAGAGCAAGTGAGCTTTGAAATTCTTACTCCAGAATACGTGCCTGAAGGCTACACGTTTAATTATTCTACAGTTTACAATAACAGTGAAATTGTCCCTGATGGCCAGGCAGCCGAAACAGTAATCCTGACATACACAAAAGAGGAAGCCAGTATAATTCTTGCAGAGACTCTATATGAGGGCAAGCCAGAGAATTCTACAATTGTTGATTCTGGAGAAGATATTGAGATTAACGGGATTGAAGGAAAATACCTTGCCCTTGGAGATATGAAAATTTTAAAGTGGAAAATGGTAAATATTGATCTTAGCCTTAATGCTCCTCTGGAAAAAGCTGAGATTTTGAAAATAGCAGAGTCAGTGTCGGTAAAAGAATAATATTCTAAATTCAGATCAAAA